>CAJBPC010000666.1 GCA_903957405.1 uncultured bacterium
CAACCGATCATCGGATCATCAGATACGGTTGAATACAGGAACAAGCTGGAGTTCACGTTTAGCAATCGTCGTTATCTGATGGCTGGTGAAATGGTGCAACGGGATACGGAAGAGGAACTGTCATCACGACCGGAAAGTCCGGCTCTTGGTTTCCATGTGCCCCGATTGTTTGATAAGATCGTCGATATCAACCACTGCCATTTGATGGCCGGCCCGGTGAATGACATACGAAACTGGATGCGTGCGTTTGCATTGGAGCAGGGGTATCCTTTTTATGATATCAGGACACATGAGGGATGGTTGAGGAACCTGACATTCCGATGGTGTACAACTGGGGAGTTGATGGTGAATCTTGTGTTGGGCCATGAAGATCCTACTGTCCGTGAGCGGCTATTGGACGCCTTGCTGCTATCCTTTCCTTCGATAAATGCTCTTTTTTACACCATCAATTCCAAGTTCAACGACAGCATCCACGATTTGGAACCGGTTTTATATGCCGGGAAACCATATGTGACGGAAAGGCTTGGAAACTTGGATTTCAGGATCGGTCCAAAGTCATTTTTCCAGACAAACACCCGGCAGGCGGAGCGATTATATGCTGTGACCCGAGAATTTGCCGAGCTAACGGGGAAGGAGATCGTATATGATCTTTATTGTGGTACGGGAAGTATCGGGCTTTTTGTGAGCGATCTTGCATCACGGGTGATAGGAGTCGAGGTGATAGGTGCCGCCGTTTCAGATGCAAAGGAGAATGCCCGGATCAATCGCATTTCAAATGCTGAGTTTTTTGCAGGGGATGTGATAGATATCTGCACCGATGCATTTTTCGAAACACATGGTCGTCCTGATGTCATCATCACGGATCCTCCGAGAGCTGGCATGCATGAAAAGCTGGTGCGTAAGATACTTGAGATCGGAGCGGAACGGGTCGTTTATGTCAGTTGCAACCCTGCGACACAGGCAAGGGATCTTCAATTGCTGGATGTTGCCTATGCGGTAACGGCGATTCGCCCGGTGGATATGTTCCCCCATACGCATCATATTGAAAACGTAGTACAGCTTACCCGCAGAAATGTCTGAACCCTTTGGAACAGTTGTCTTAATTTAGCATATTCAACTGTCATTACCTATGCGACCAGATCTCAGGACCAGCGGTTTCGGAGGACTTCCGACTATTGTCAAGAACCTCCTCATCATTAACGGCCTGGTTTGGCTGGCTCAGGTTACCATTGGGAGGAATCTTTTTCCCATTGAGGAGAATTTCGCCCTTTTTTATCCGAAGTCATATTATTTCAAGCCCTGGCAGTCGCTGACTTATATGTTTTTACATTCTCCGGGTAGTTTTCTGCATATTCTTTTCAATATGTTTGCCCTTTGGATGTTCGGCAGTACCCTTGAGCAATTGTGGGGTCCGAAGCGATTCCTGTTTTTTTATCTTTTGTGTGGGATTGGTGCCGCTCTTGTGCATATGGGAGCGCTTTGGTATGATATTTCCAGATTGGAGCCGATGTTCAATCAGGGTTTGATCAGTGCGGAGGCGTATTATGGTCAGTTGAATATTCCTACAATGGGTGCGTCGGGAGCTGTGATGGGTATATTTGCTGCATTTGCATATACTTTTCCCAATAGTCAGCTTTTGTTGTTTCCGATTCCTGTTCCTGTAAAGGCAAAATGGGCTCTCTTGGGGTTGGCTATTTTCGATTTGATCGGTGGGGTATCCAACAAGCAGAGCGGAGTGGCACACTTTGCGCACCTTGGTGGAGCCGCAGTGGGCATATTGATATTGGTATTGTGGAACAAAAGAAGCCGAAATACGTTTTTCTAATATCATTGGCTTCTTGTTATCATTAATTTTAAATTGCCGGAAAAAACACCCATGGGTTACAGGGATTATCCAAAATACAGAAGAAATAATGTTTGGGCAACCAACAATCCATTGATGATGCTTATCATCCTCAATGTGTTGATATTCATTTTACTGCATTTTATTAAATCCATCTATGCATTCTCTAGTTTGTCGGAATCATTGTTCATGCAGAACACTTATTCTTGGTTTACGATGCCTGCGGATCTTTTGAAACTGGCTCAGCGACCGTGGACCTTGCTTACTGCCATGTTCACCCAATTGAACATGATCCTTCTTCTGAGCAATCTTTTTTGGTTATGGACATTCGGATTTATCCTGCAGGATCTGGCTGGTGAGCGGCGAGTTTTCCCGTTGTATCTCTATGGCGGTATGGCAGGTGGAATTTCCTTTCTGCTAACGTACAATGTAATGCCTTCTTTGGCTGACGTTCGCGAGGCCACTGTGTTCTTTGGCGCCACCACGCCGGTCATTGCAGTGGCAGTAGCTGCCACAGTGCTTTCACCAATGTATCGTCTATTCCCCATGATCAATGGCGGGATACCTCTTTGGATCATCACTTTTGTATTTTTCATCATTGATATCGCATCGATATCCGCTCAGTCAAGCATGTTTTTCAGTCATGTCGCCAGCGCCGCAGTGGGGTATGTGTTTTCACAAGAACTCCTTAAAGGAAATGACTGGAGTGCATGGATGAATAACTTATACGACAACGTCACCAACCTCTTCAATCCGAAGCGGAATAAGAAAGGGAAGGTTGTGCAGAAAGAGGAGGTTTTCTATAATACTCGTGGCCAGCAGCCTTTTGTTAAAAGGACCAATGTCACGCAGCAAAAGGTGGATGAAATCCTTGATAAGATCAACCAGAAGGGTTATAGTCGGCTGAGTGAAGAGGAAAAAGATCTTCTGAAACGAGCCAGTGAAGGGGACTTATAAAACAAACAGATGAGGAGATTGCTTCAGAATATCACGGCGAGGTTTGTTCTGTCTGTCAATATCTTGGTCGTTTTGCTTTTCCTTGCGGCATGTCTTTCTACTTATTTGGACCCATTTAAATGGTGGTTCACAGGTTTTCTCTCCCTTATTTTTCCTTATCTCGCCATAGGATTGATTTTTTTTCTGATTTTTTGGCTCTTCATGAAACCGGCTTGGTCGTCTATCTCCGTTCTTGCCCTCGTCATCGGCTACGTGAACATACAGATGTTGATACCTTTCCAGATGCCTTCAGCATTCAAGGATGTAAAGAAAGAGGACTGTCTTAGGGTCATGACTTGGAATATCAGGTATTTTACACCCTTCAAGAAATTGTATTACGATCAAGAGTTGGAGACGCAGCATAATGCCATCCTCCGTGAGATAAAGAGATATATGCCGGATGTGGTCTGCTTTCAGGAATTCACGAATGCAGCCGGTAACGAAGGGAGGGATCCATCAGTGGTGCTTAAGGAGGAGCTGGGTTATAAATATTCTTTTTTTCCAGGCGATGACATCAACTGGAATACGGTCGCCAGTGGGACGGCGATTTTTTCCCGGTATCCGATCATCCGGGCGGAACTCATCAGATACCCCACGGGTATGTTTCGTGACGTGGAGCATTCTGCGATGGCGGATATCATATATCGTGGAGATACGATCCGCGTCTATTCCATGCATCTGCAATCATTCGGCTTCCTGCCTAATGATTATGATACTTTCAGCCGATTGAAAAATCAGCAGGATACCCGCTTTTCAGCCTCAAAAAACCTGTTGAAAAAAATGAAGGAAACCTTTATGTTTCACGGTTTTCAAGCGGATTTCATAAAGAAACGGGTAGACTCATCACCACATCCCGAGATCATCTGCATCGACTTGAATGATGTACCGGCCTCCTATGCATACACCAAATTGAGGGGTGACCGGAACGATGTCCATACTGATAAAGGCTGGGGCTTCGGTAAAACGTACACCAGCCCGAGCTCACCACTCATGGGAAAGCTGCCGACGCTGAGAATCGATTACATCTTCACTGATCCGTCATTCGAGACGTTGCAGGTAACAAGGGGTCCGGGCAAACTTTCAGATCACCAGGCCGTAGTCGCAGACATTCGTTTGGCCGAAAAGGAATAATTTTGCTATACATGGCCACACTCAGACTATACAATTCACTGACTCGAAGCAAGGAGGATTTCAGTTCCATAACGCCCGGACATGTGGGCTTATACGTTTGCGGACCCACCGTGAGTGGGGAGAGTCATCTTGGTCATGCCCGCCCTTTCATCACATTTGATATCTTGTACCGATACCTCATGCACCTCGGCTATAAGGTTCGATATGTCCGGAATATTACGGACGCCGGTCATTTCGAGGAGGAGGGTCGGGAGGCAGAAGACAAGATTTCAAAAAAGGCGATCCTTGAGAAGCTCGAGCCCATGGAACTGGTACAAAAGTATACCAATCTCTTTCATTGGGCCATGAGCCGCTTCAATAACCTTGAACCCAGCATCGAACCAACGGCGACGGGCCACATTGTCGAACAGATCGTCATGATTGAAAAGATCATCGCCGATGGTTATGCATATGTGGCGAATGGATCGGTCTATTTTGATGTGGAGAAATACCACCGTGAGTTTGGTGCCAAAGGAATGCCATATGGCATCCTGAGTGGTCGGGTGATCGAGGATCAACTTGAGACGACCAGAGTATTGGAATCTCAGGATGAAAAGCGCAACAAGTCGGATTTTGCACTTTGGAAACAAGCCGCACCGGAGCATATCATGCAATGGAAAAGTCCCTGGGGTATGGGATTTCCGGGCTGGCATATCGAGTGCTCGGCCATGAGCACAAAATACCTTGGTGAGCAGTTCGACATTCACGGGGGCGGGATGGACCTTCAGTTTCCGCACCACGAATGCGAGATCGCACAGAGTGCCGTCTGCAATCACCAGATACCTGCCCGTTTCTGGTTGCATAACAACATGATCACCATCAATGGCCGGAAGATGGGTAAGAGCTATAACAATGTGATCAGGCTCAGTGAGCTTTTTGACGGCACCCATCCAATCCTTGAGCAGGCATATTCGCCGATGACGGTACGATTCTTCATTCTGCAATCGCATTATCGAAGTACACTCGATTTCAGTAATGAGGCCTTGCAGGCAGCGGAAAAGGGCTTGAAGAGGCTTTGGACCGCATTCGAGCAATTGCAGAAGATAGCGGAGCAAGTACAAATGAACATTGATGCGTCAGATCCGGAAATGGACCAACGCTGCAAGGTTTTGCTGGCTGAAGTGGATGAGTTCATGTCGGATGATCTGAATACGGCCAAGGCAATGGCTAATTTCTTTGAGCTAGTTCCAGTCATCAACTCTATCCGTGACGGACATATGCCAAGGTCGGCCATAAAGGGTGAGACGGTATCCCTTATGCTGCTGACGTTCAAAACGTATCTTGTTGACATATTCGGATTGAAAGATGAGCAGCCGGCAGATGGGGGTATTCTTGGAAATGTCATGCAGTTGTTGATTGATATCAGGAAGGAAGCCCGTGCCCGGAAGGACTTTTCCACATCTGACAAGATCAGGAACCAGCTTCAGGCCATGGGCATACAGATCAAGG
>CAJBPC010000667.1 GCA_903957405.1 uncultured bacterium
TGCTTCTATTTTTGCTTCTGCACTATTTAATACATCGTAAGGTTTGCTAGCAACTTGTTTTGCTAATTGAGGCTGAGGTCGTAAAGCTTCAAAGGCATCATCCTAAAGCATCGAGTGGAGATATCTGAAGGCTACCTGAACCTGGCTTCCAGGAGTTTGTTGGTCCTGGAGTGTTCCGACAAGGCCATCGCGCTCTGCAACGCACGGAAATCAGCTATTTTCGAAGATAAGCTTGACAGCGAAGTGATCTCCACCATTGCGGCGGGAGCATCCCTTGAAAAAAAAGTGGACGCGACAACCGTCTCACATCCTTTCCTGACACAATACGACATCACGGACTGGGACTTTCTGCTGAAAAGGGCCAGGGCGAATGGGTTGGTCGTTTTCAATACGCAGAATGCACTGACCGTTACCGTTCCGAAAGTCTCCGGTTCCGCCACTTTGAATGTGAAGCAGGGGGATGATGTCACAAGCTTTACCGGCGAGGTTGATGCGTACACCCAATTGCAGGCTGTCGAATCCCTGTCATGGGATACCTTCAAGGAAACTGAGCTGAAGCAGAGTGGGTCTGAACCCAGCGGGTTGGACAAGCCCGGGGATAAGGTCGGGAAAACGTTGGGGAAGGTCGCCAGTCCGGCTACGCTTTCGTTCGGCGTCAAGGCACCCCTCGGGACGAAGGAACTAAAGGCGCTTGCGGATGCCTTACTGGTGGAATCCAGGTTCAAACGCGTCAGGGGAGAAGTGACCTTCAGGGGCGTCGCCACCCTCAAGCTGGGTTCGCTGATAAGCCTTGAAGGGTTCGGCAAGACGTTTAACGGCACGGTTTACGTGTCATCGATACAGCATATCGTGAAGGATGGCAACTATTCCACCAGGGTGGGTTTCGGATTGCCGGAGGGGCTTTTGCGCCAGGGACTGCGGGAAGATGCAAACGGATGGATGGGGCCCGTGTCCGGACTTCATATCGGCATCGTCAAGAAGATCGATAAGGACCCGCTCAGTCAATACCGGATAAAAGTGATGATACCATCCATAAAGTCGACCGGAGAGGGTGTCTGGGCCATGCTCACGCATTTTTATGCCACCAGTGCCGCCGGAATCTTCTTTATTCCGGAACTGAATGATGAGGTGTTGGTAGGATTTCTGAACGATGACCCCCGTTATCCGGTCGTGCTCGGATCCCTGTACAACGACAAGCATAAGCCGAAGGAAACATTCGTGGCCGACAATTCGATCAAGTCGATCGTGACAAAGAACAAGCTCACGATGGAATTCAATGATAAGGACAAGATCATCACGCTGACCACCCCTGGAAAGAATAAGATCGTCATTTCCGACAAAGGGAAATCGATCACGATAGAGGACCAGAATGGCAACTCTATCGTGACATCCGCATCGGGAATTGAAGTCAAGAGCAAAAAAAATATTACTTTCGACAGCAAGGCTGAAATAAAACTGACCAGCACCAAGGCCATTACGATCAAATCATCCTCCGATTCGGTAACACTGGATGCCAAGGATGTGGAGGTAAAGGCGAAAGGGAAGTTCAAGGTCACTGCCAGCAGCGGTGCTGATATCAAGTCCACGGGCCAGGTGAACATCAAGGGCTCGATGGTCAATGTAAACTGAAACAACAAAGAGATCCATTATGGGAAATCCCGCCTGTACGATGGTGTCCATGCACA
>CAJBPC010000668.1 GCA_903957405.1 uncultured bacterium
CTGCTCTGACCCGCTTTGCCTGCATGATGCAAAAAGAATCAGCAATGACAGGATCGTGCATATTTTTTTTCCCATGGTCGCATATTGATAAAAGATGAATGAAACACGGCGACCACTAAATTACACGATTTTCCGCAGCGGCCACCGGCACACAATCATGTACTGAAACGACCCGGCAGGGGATGGTGCGCCTGCCGGGTCGTTCGACACGAGCTTATATTTATTTATTTCTTCAGCACGATATCGGCCACCCTTGTCCTGCGGCCTTTGCTGACCTGAACACCCGAGATGGTCGTATCGATGTATCCATTGCCGGCATCGAATACGAGCTTGTACATGCCTGCGTCGAGCCCGCGGATGCAATAGCGACCGGCGCTGTCGGGGATGGCGGTTGCCGTGTCAGAAATTCCGTAAGCCGTCACGATGGCGGCGGCGGCGGCGGGCTTCACATTGCCTTCCAGGCCACCGAAATTTCGATCATTGAAAGGCTTCAGCACAGGCCGCAGGATGAACTGACCGTTCACTTCCATGATCGACCGGCTCACGTCGAAATCCACCCATACGCGGCTGCTGTCGCCGCTTGCATCGATATCATTTCCGTGTATGCGCACATAGATGAAGTTGGCGGTACCCGTCGCAAGGGTTACCGGATAGGTCACGCCGTTCTTGACGACGGAGACGCTGCTCACAGTGAGGCGGATCTTCCTCAACGTGCCATTGACGGTGCCCGTAGCGAGGAGCGTATCGATGCCATTGCGCAGGGTCAGCAGATCATAGCTGCCGGGCGTGAAACTGAGTGCGGTCCAGAATCCAAACTCATCAGATCTTGTGCGGTGGTCATCGGCATCATGGTCGGGCTTCTCCGGGCGGTCGCCATGTCGGTCGTCCTTACAGCTAGCCTTACCCGTGTCGATCTTTGCCTCCACGGCAGTGATGTTCACCAATACCTTGTCGTATTCCGCGGGATGGTCCGTGAGATAGACTTTCAGTGCCGACACTTCACTGTTCCTCGCATCCCCTTTCTCGCAGGAGACAATGGCGAAGAGCATGATGGCGAACGAGGCGATGCCTGTCAACAGGCTTTTCAGTTTGATCTTCATGATGTGTGATTTTGCTTGTGAAAAAGTGACTTGCATATTCATACGGATTGATACACCGGTCGCATGAGTGGTTGGGCGGATCTTGCAGGTATAACGAGGGTTAACCCGCATTTAACAGATCAGGATTCGCGTATGAGGTTTCAAGCATGTGATTTGCTGTGGTATGCATATGATATGTTTTACCATCACCCAACCCATCTCATACTAATGGCATCATATGGTGGATAGAAGTACTTCCGTATTGGAAAATCTGGAGCAACTCATATATGACTGCATCGCCGGAGGGCGACAGGCACAAAACCGCCTGTATGAACATTTCGCACCGCGGCTGTTCATGGTATGTCAGCGCTATGCATCGTCCAGGGTGGAGGCTGAGGATATCCTGCAGGAGGGATTCATTCGGATCTTTACCTATCTCAAACAGTACAAGCATGAAGGTTCTTTCGAAGGCTGGATGCGAAGGATCATGGTGAACTGCGCACTGCAGCGGTATGGAAGCCGAGCGAAAATGGCAGTTGTCATACCGCTGACCGATGACCAGGATTCCGGCGCGGCGAACAACCCGGCACCGTCAACCCTCGGACAGAAGGAATTGCTGGCGCTGATACGAAAACTGCCTCCCGGATACGGGATGGTATTCAACCTGTATGTGTTCGAAGGGCTTAAGCACCGTGAGATCGCAGCGCTCCTTGGCATCAGCGAAGGCACATCCAAATCGAATCTATCGGATGCGAGGGCGATCCTGCAAAAAGAAATACAAAAACTAAACGGGGCAGGGCAGCCAAAAATCAAATGCCTATGAATGAAGATCTACATAACAACATAGATGATCTGTTCAAAAAAGGCCTAGAGGGCAAGGAAGACCGGCCCTCCAAGTCTGTTTGGGCAGCCATCGAAAAGGGCCTCGACAACATGCCCCTGCCGGTTCCGTCGGCACCGGGCAGTGGCGGATGGCTCCACCCTGTACTGTTCAAGGGACTCGGCGGTATCGCACTCATCGCCCTGTTGAGCACCGGCATCCACCTGTGGAAAAAGAGCGGCACGGAAAATAAAAAGACGCATGCCACAAGTGCCACACCGGCTTCCATCGGGCATAAAGAAGCACGGACGAAAAATTCCGAAGCGGGGCCCTTCACCCCTGCTGCAAAGAGCGAAGTAGAATATGATCAGATGATGCCCGATGACGACAGCATCCCTGGATCACAGATGCCTACCGCTCAGGTCAAAAACCCGGCTGTCGTAAAAGCGTTCCCTGCCATCAATGAAAGGCAGGTCGGTCACGCCCTTCGTGCCGAAAGTATGGCCACCGCGACAAGGAA
>CAJBPC010000669.1 GCA_903957405.1 uncultured bacterium
AGTACCCCCACTTCTCAAGAGTGTACCCACTCTCCAAAACCTACCCCACTTCTCAAAAGTACCCCCACCCTCCAAGGGTGGGGGTACCCTCCAAGGGTTAGTACACCCTCCAAGGGTGGGGGCACCCTCCAAGGGTTAGTACACCCTCCAAGGGTGGGGGTACCCTCCAAGGGTGGGGGCACCCTCCAAGGGTTGTGAATAAATAATCTCAAACCATCGTGATTTATGGGAATCCATGCCAGATCGGTCATGAGGGGTTGGTACTTCGCCAAAGGCGATCGTCAATCAACTAAAAAGAGAGATTTGCTGTGATTGGCCGCAGATGATGAAACAGGAGTGTCGTCTGTCGGAAGGAGTTATTTCACGGCTTCTGTGATCTTGCCGAGCAGATCCTTTTCGATCATTTTTTCGGCAAGCTGGATCATGTTCTTGAACGAGGCGGCATGGGAAATACCATGTCCGATGATCACGGGTTTGGCAACCCCAAGGACTGGCACACCTCCGTATTGTTCGAAATTGAAGCTCTCAAAATAGGGATCGTCGATTTTTCTCCGCTTGATCAGGTCATAGACGCTTTCTGCGAGTTTCAGCACGACATTGCCGGTGAAACCTTCGCAAACCATCACATCTGCCTTGTCAAGTAGGATGTCGCGGCCTTCAATATTGCCGATGAAGTTGATGCCTTGCTGCTCTTTTAGTAAAGCATAGGCGGCCTGTGACAGGATGTTTCCTTTCCCTTCTTCCTCGCCGATATTCACAAGACCGACCCTCGGATTTTCGACGTTCATCACATGCTTCACAAACAGTGTGCCCAGGACGGCAAACTGCGCAAGGTGTTCCGGTTTGCAATCTGAATTGATGCCGACATCCAGGAGAAAGCCGAGCTTGCCGTTCTCACGCGGCACATAGGCGCCGATGCTCGGTCGCTGGATGCCCGGGAGCGTCTTGATGCTGAACAATGAGCCGACAAGCATCGCCCCGGTGTTACCGGCACTGATGATGGCATCCGTCTTCCCCGTAGACAAGAGTCCGAAGCCGATGGCGATGGATGATTGCTTCTTTTCCTTGAGTGCTTTCGTGGGATGCTCGTGCATGTCGATCACCTCCGGTGCATGCACAATGGTGAAATCATCCTGATTGTGACCATGTTCGGTCAGCAAAGGGCGAAGGATGCTTTCATCACCAAGCAATACCAACCGATCCGCACTGCCTTGTTCAGACAAGTACAGGCTGATGCCTTTCATGGCTTCCTGCGGGGCGAAATCGCCACCCATCATGTCAAGTCCGATTTTCATCCTTGTTTGTGGTGGGAGATTGTCAAAAAAACAGATTCCAACCCCGAAACCATGTGGCGCATTATTTAGGGGTTGGAACGGCTGCTATGTGGGATCAAGAGTTGATCGGAGACTTCTCAACCAAGACTTTGCCCTTGTAAAAGAGCTTGCCTTCGCTGACATGGGCACGATGACGAACATGCATCTCTCCGGTCGTGCTGTCCTTGCTCAGGGTCACGGGATCGAGCTTGTAGTGTGTCCTTCTCTTGGCACTGCGCTGCTGGGAGTGCCTGCGTTTGGGATTTGGCATTATTTACTTTTTATGTATTCCTGAATTTATCAAGTCCTTTCCAGATCGTATCTTCCGGCTTCTGTTCCTGCGATTCTTCTTCCATCTTCCTCAACATCTCCAAAACCACCGGATTGCACTTCGATGAGCCGGATTCATCCTCGCCGCAGGTCCGCTGAGTGGGAATGCTGAGCAAGATGAACTCATATAACCAATCCTCGACATGCAGATGACTTTCCGTCCTGGAGATGTAAAACACATCCGGATCCTCATCCTTGCCATTCAACACGTCCGGATCATCCGCCATCTTCACCAACATCTCGAAATCATCCCAGATCGGCAATGTCAGCGGATTCCCGCACCTGTCACATGACAACTCCACTTCTCCGCCGACCTCGAAAGTCAACATCATAAAACCTTCGTGCTTGTCCAGCGTCAGCTTCACATGCGCCTTGCAATGTACGAAATCCTGTTTCGGCTTGCCGTCGAAAAACAAGTCATCCACTTCGTACGCATACTCATGCACACCCTGCTTCAAGCCAACAATCGCTATGTCATATTCCCTGCTGCCGGGCATGAGGGTATCGTTTAAAGGTTTGCAAAACTACGATAAATATGGGAAATGACAAAAAGCCGTCATGAATCTTACTGATCAAAAAGCCTGCAACAAATCATCTTTCGGAATAACTGTTTCTTCTCCGTGAAATGATCTTTTCAAATGACAATTTCCATTCTTGCTTCTGCCTCATATTTCTCCTGCATAAGCCTGAGTTGTCCTAATTTCGAATCATGCAAGGCTACCTCAAGTTTGTTCGGAACAACGCGATCTTGCTCTTCCTCGCTGCGATAGTTCCGGCCATCCACCTCTTATCCCTGGATGACGAATGGGTGGAGGCGCACTATTCCGCTGGAATATATCCTCACATCGGTGGGTTTCTTCGCGCTGCCTTCGGCTGGATACCCTTCAGCATGGGCGACATGTTGTATCTGCTGATCATCGCCATCATGGTCAGCCTCCTCTTTCAGGGCATCTTATCCGTTAAAAAAAATGGATGGTCCGCACCCCTCCAATGGCGATACCTCAAGGCTGCGCTGATCCTCCTCATCGGCACCTACCTGGCTTTCAACATCCTTTGGGGTCTCAATTACAACCGTCTCGGCATCGCCCATCAACTCGACCTCGTCCGGGATGACATGGACACGGCACAGCTTCGCGTGCTGACAACCCGATTGCGTGACAAAACGAACGGCTTTTCTTCCCATGCAGGTCTGCTCACAGACATACCGACCGAAAGAATATTCCAGGGGGCAGTCGACTGCTATGCCCGTGCTGAAGCGGAATTCCCCTTCCTTCGCTATCGACACCCTTCAGTGAAACGCTCTCTTTTCGGAGTGATCGGCAACTACCTCGGATATTCGGGATATTACAACCCTTTCACGGCGGAGGCGCAGATCAATGACGCGGTTCCGAATGTACTGCATCCCTTCGTGGCCTGCCACGAAATCGCCCACCAGATCGGTTACGCACGGGAGGATGAAGCGAATTTCGTAGGATTCCTGGCTGCCCGCATGTCTGCAGATACGGCCTTTTTATACTCGGCCTACTTCGACATGTTCCTCTATGCCAACGCAGCACTCTATCGCATGGATTCCACCGCCGCAAACATGAACATGAGATCCCTTCGTCCCGAAGTGCAGCGAGACATCGTCAAGCTCCGGGAATTTCGGGTCAAATACCAGTCACCCGTAGAAAAATTCATCGATGCAGCCTATGACCGATACCTGCGGATGAACCAACAGCCGGAAGGTACGCTCACCTACAGCAGGGTCGTACGCTGGCTGATGGCGTACATGCAAACCTATGGAGATATATGATCCGCTAACGTCCAAGATGCTTCTGTATGATCATCCTCCGGCCAAAAAAATGACTTGTTTGGACAAATTGTCTGAAAAAAAAAGCCGCCCTTTTAAAAGGGCAGCAATAAAGCTGGTGATTCATGATGGTTAACATCGGCTGGCTGATGTATCTCATAAAATTACTCATTCCACTGTCCCGGAAAGTGGATTCAGTGAACGAATATGTATGAGATTGTCTTTTATGGACATTGTGTAATGTATTGAAAATGAACGATATAATGGTGAATCACCTATATTCACCAATTTTTCACATCTCTATCATCAGCTGGCAGATACTGTCAGCCCGGCGTTCTTGCCATTAGGAGGAAAATCTTTGTCGACACAACAAATCATATTCAATGCCAGCGGGCTACTCGACGGCCGCTTTGGATGCCTATGGGCATCGGCATCTCTTCTGTACAATCATGTATCCTGCAGTTCATCCCATCCTTAAAAAAAAGCAGAGGAATAAATCTCCCGAAACTCATCGGTGTCAATACCAGGGAACGAATCTTTTATATGCCGATCTGTCCGGAAACCAATACGTCATCGACAATTCGAAACTTTTGTTTCGGGTACCCGAAAGGTTTAGTTCGGAGATGGTGGCGTCATAGGTCAACCCAAGCTGGAAATTATTATAGACATACCCGATGTATGGTATGATCGCGTCTTTGCTCCTGTACCACAAGCCCGCATATAGACTGAGTTCTGAGGATTCATTGC
>CAJBPC010000670.1 GCA_903957405.1 uncultured bacterium
GAGCCATGTGTTATTGCGAATTACGAATTACCAATTACTAGTTACCAATTTAATGATTACCCGGGTATGACTACTTCGACAACTTCTTACCGTCCCGGCGTTGAAGAATCAGCTTATCGCTGCCCTTACCCCTAGTACGTGTCTTTTCACCTTTTGCATACTTACCGGTACGGCTGCGTGGATGACCGCCTGAGGACTTACCCTCACCACCACCCATGGGGTGATCTACAGGGTTCATCGCCACACCGCGTGTACGTGGACGAATGCCTTTCCAACGATTTCGTCCCGCTTTACCCATGCTCTGCAGGTTGTGGTCGGAATTCGAGATCACGCCCACAGATGCATAACAATTGATCAATATCTTCCTGAGCTCACCGGATGGCATTTTCAGGATAGCATATTTCTCTTCCTTGTTCGTCAGCTGGGCGGAAGAACCGGCACTGCGGGCGATTTTACCACCCTGGCCAGGTTGCATCTCGATGTTGTGCACATTGGTACCAAGTGGCATGTTCTTCAACATGAGTGCGTTTCCGATCTCAGGTGCTACCGCATCTCCGCTTACCACGGTCATGCCTACCTGAAGACCCTGCGGTGCGAGTATGTATCTCTTTTCACCATCGACGTAATTCAACAGGGCAATGAAAGCCGTGCGGTTCGGATCATATTCAATGGAAGCTACTTTTCCTTCAATGCCGGACTTGTTCCTTTTGAAATCTATGATCCGGAACATTTTCTTATGTCCGCCACCGATGTAACGCATTGACTGACGACCTTGGAAGTTTCGTCCGCCTGTGGATTTAACTTTCTCGAGGAGTGATTTTTCAGGTGTCGATGTCGTCACCTCCGCATATGCATTGCCGATCCTCCACCGGGTGCCTGCTGTTTTTGGTTTGAATTTCTTCAGTGCCATGATCTCTTGTTTGATAACCCGTTTTACCGGGCAATGATTCTTTGCAATATTTGCGGCCTTGCCGGCCATTCATTTCCGATCACTAAAGATCAGATGTTCGTGTACAGATCAATGGTTTCCCCTTCGGCTACAGTGACCAGGGCTTTCTTATAGCCGGGCTTACGACCGGATATGACGCCTGATTTTGTCATCTTGCTCTTGCTTTTTGAAGGAACAACCATTGTTCTAACCTCAGCCACATTGACTCCGTAGAAGGATTGCACAGCGGTCTTGATCTCCAACTTATTGGCCTTGCGGGCAACTTTGAAAGAGTAGATCCCACGCTTTTCCTGAAGTTTATTCGACTTCTCGGAGAGTATTGGCTTTAACAGTATTTCAGCGAGTCTCATAATACTTTTTTTGATGTTGTTGAATTCCTCAGGAACTACGCTTCGACACCCGCATCCTCAACCCTGAACATGCCTGCCGTGTCCTCAGTCATGAGGAGAATGTCGCAATTCATGAGATCATATGTATTGATCTCAGAGGCGACCGTCGCCAATACGGATGGAATATTCCGTGCACTTGCATGCACCGTATCATTGTAATCAGGAGTGATGAACATGGTTTTTTTGTCAGACAAATTAAGGCTCTTCAAAATGCCTGCAAATGTTTTTGTCTTGGGCGATTCCATGGTGATCGCTTCCACCACCACGATGGCATTGGCTTTTGCCTTATGGCTGAGTGCACTCATTTTTGCCAGGTCCTTTACCTTGCGGTTCAGTTTGATGTCATACGCGTGTGGCTTCGGGCCGAAAATGGTACCGCCACCCTTATACAAAGGGTTACGAATATTACCCTTCCGCGATCCGCCAGTTCCTTTCTGACGATGAAGCTTACGGCTTGCACCATGAACTTCCGCACGGGTCTTTACTTTGTGTGTTCCCTGACGCTGAGCGGCCAGAAACTGCTTCACTGCGAGCCAGATCACGTGGTTATTTGGCTCGAGTGCGAATATCGCGTCCGGCAACTCAACCGACCTGCCGGTCTTGCTTCCACTTGTTGATAGAACTTCTATTTGCATAGCACTTCAGTTGAGATTTTATTTCTGGATCAGTACGATAGAACCGTTGTGGCCGGGAACCGAACCGCTCACTAGAATGTAATTCTTGTCCGGGAATATTTTGAGGATCTTCAGGCTTCTGGCCTTAACACGGTCTCCACCCATTCTTCCTGCCATACGCATTCCCTTGAAAACACGTGAAGCGTCAGACGAGTTACCGATGGAACCAGGAGCACGCTGACGATCATGTTGACCGTGTGACTGCTGTCCGACACCGGAAAATCCGTGACGCTTAACAACACCCTGGAAGCCTTTGCCCTTGGATGTACCGACAATGTCAACCTTATCGCCCTCAGCAAAAATCTCACAGGTCAATGACTCACCAATGGATGTTTCCAAAGTGAAATCACGGAACTCCTTAACAAAACGTTTTGGGGAAGAAGATGACTTGGCGAAATGCCCTTTCTCTGATAGGTTGGAGTGCTTCTCGCTTTTCTCGCCGTATGCGAGCTGAACAGCGGTGTAACCATCACTATCTGTTGTCTTGACTTGGGTAACAACGCACGGACCAGCTTCGATGATGGTACAAGCAGTCTGCTTGCCATCTGGACTGAAGATGCTGGTCATCCCGATTTTCTTTCCAATAATACCTTTCATGTACGTATGGTTTTTATACCCCGTTCGGTTATTAGGACAGTGAGGGAAGGATTACCTCGCTTCAATCCCAGTTTGCCATCGACCTTTTCCTTTTGTCTGCTCCTTGAAGCGACGGAAGTGCCAACAGTAAACAAACCTCGAAGGGCTTGTTCATATTTATACTCCTGTTAGGGAGTTTCGTTTTTAATCCGATCAGCGCTACTACTTTCCTTCGCATGACAAAGGAATTGGGAGATGACCAAAAGAACTAACGGTGTTCCTTGCAGCTTTACCCCTTATGGAGGTCAAGCCTTTATTTCGACATCCACACCGCTGGGGAGATCGAGTTTACTCAAAGCATCCACCGTGCGAGAAGAAGTGGTGTAGATGTCCAACAAACGCTTGTGCGTACAAAGTTGAAACTGCTCCCTTGCTTTCTTATTCACGTGTGGGGACTTCAATACAGTAAAGATCTTCTTACGGGTCGGCAATGGTATGGGACCAGTCACAACAGCACCAGTGCTGCGAACAGTCTTGACGATTTTTTCGGCCGATTTGTCTACGAGGTTATGGTCGTAGGACTGCAATTTTATTCTGATTCGCTGAGACATAATATTTAGCCCATATTTCAATGGGAGTGCAAAGGTAAGCGGGAAATCAATATGAGCAAAAAAAAAGTTGTTTATTACGATACATTGTAGAAAAAAATCTACTGTTGTCCGAGATAAATTTTTGAATAAGGGTGGTTTTTAGGCCACCCTTCATCAATTTTGCTGCTACTAAACAAA
>CAJBPC010000671.1 GCA_903957405.1 uncultured bacterium
ACATCTTCACACATACCTTCTCCTATGGGCCAAAGAACCGCCAGACCATCGTCGACGACGATCTGAAGCTGAAACCATTTGTCCTGAAGGCACAGGAACGCGGCATCTTCTTCGATGTGGGACATGGCGGGGGGGCGTTCTCGTGGCGCCAGGCCGTACCTGCCGCGAAGCAGGGCTTCTGGCCCGATGTCATCAGTACCGACCTCCATACGGAAAGCATGAATGCGGGCATGAAGGACCTTAACAACGTCATGTCGAAATTCCTGAACATGGGCATGTCGCTCCGCGAGGTCATCAACAAAGTGACCGCGGCCCCGGCACGCGTCATCAAAAGACCGGCGCTTGGCCATCTGCGAGCCGGTACGGTTGCGGATATCGCGGTGTTCGAGGTGCAGAACGGTGATTTCGGCTTCCTGGATGTGCGCGGCATGCGCCTGCCCGGGAAGCAAAGGATCCAGAACCTGATGACGCTCCGGGCAGGCAGGATCGTCTGGGACCTGAACGGCATGGCCTCACCCGAATGGATGAGCGAAATCCAATGAGGAGATGATCCACAGAATACTCATATCAGCAGCCTTCTGTCTCGCCGGTGCTACCGGTCATGCACAGACGAAAAAAAAACCTACGACGGCAACCTACGACCTGTTGCTGCGCGGGGCGAAGGTGGTGGATCCCCGTTCAGGCCTCGACGGTCGTTATGACGTTGCGCTTGTGGCTGACCGTGTCGTACGCATCGCACGGCATATCCCGGCCGACAGCGCAAAGCGGGTGGCAGACCTGCGGGGCTGTCTCGTGGTGCCGGGTTTGATCGACTTGCACACCCATGTTTTCGCGGGGTCCGCTCCGAATCGTTTCGCCGACGGACAGAGTTCCGTCAATCCCGACCATCACTGCCCGATGAATGGCGTCACCACAGTGGTGGATGCCGGCACTTCCGGATGGCGGAATTTCGAGCTGTTCCGGCGGCAGATCATGGAGGGCTCAAGAACAAGGGTGCTGGCATTTCTCAATATTGTGGGGAACGGCATGATGGGAAAGCCATCAGAGGAGGATACCACCGACATGGAAGTAGCTCCAGCGCTCGACATGATGCGCAGGCATCCCGACCGCATCGTCGGAGTGAAGGTTGGCCATTTCGAACGGCCGGGTCGGCATCACTGGCTGTCAGCCCGAACGCTTGCCCGACAGGCAGGCAAGCCGCTTTTCGTGGAATGCCATTTACCGGACATTTCCCTGGAGGAACAACTGGCAGGCCTGGGCAAGGGGGACTTCATCACCCATAGTTTTGAACAGGTCCGCGAGCGGAAGCCCATCACGGACAGTCTTGGTGCTGTCATTGATGCGGTCATGGAAGCGCGTGCGCGGGGCGTCCTCTTTGACCTGGGGCATGGCGGTGCCGGTTTCTGGTTCGATCAGGCCATTCCGGCCATCCGGTCCGGATTCCTGCCGAATACACTGGGGACTGACCTCCACCGGTCCAGCATCGCCGGCAGTATGAAATCACTCCCCAATGTGTTGTCCAAATGCCTGGCGATGGGCATGACGCTCAGAGAGACCATTGAACGGGCCACCTGGGGCCCTGCCCAGGCGATTGGACGGCAGGATCTCGGCCATTTGTCAGAAGGCTCCATCGCCGACATAACCGTTCTCAGGATGGAAAAGGGGCGATTCGGCTTCCAGGATGCTGGTGGTGAACGCATCAGGGGTCGTTGGAACCTCATGGCTGACATGACCATCCGTGAGGGTCGTGTCATCTGGGACCTCCAGGGCAGGTTGTCTCAGTCGTGGAGCAGAGGCATGTTGAACGGTCCGGAAAAATGAATCATAAAATCATGCATATGAATTCGCCCAAAACAATCCTTTGGATCCTGCTGGTCCTTATGTTGAACGCCTGCGGCCGCAGGGCACTGCGGGGCGATGCGGACAATGGCGGACTATTCATGCCTGATGGTTTCGAAGCCCTCGTGGTCGCGGACAGCTGCGGGCCTGCAAGGCACCTGGCAGTGAACAGCAACGGAGATGTGTACGTGAAACTCCGGATCAACGAAGGCGATTCAGGCAATGTGGCGATGCGGGACACCAACGGCGATGGCCGTGCCGATACCATCGTCCGGTTCGGTGACTATCCGAACGACGGCAGCCTTGCAACGGAGATGCGCATCCACAAGGGATATCTGTACTACAGTTCCGAGAAGGTGATCTACCGTCAGCGCCTGGTACCCGGTGAATTGATACCCAAAACCCCGGTGGAGACGGTGTTGACCGACGACCATCCGCATGGTTCACACTGGCATATCACCAAGCCGGTCGCTTTTGACGACAAAGGGTATATGTATGTCCCCTTCGGCTCGCCTTCGAATGCATGCTCAGATTTGTCCGTGACTCCGGGGGGCACTCCGCGTTCGCCGGGTATCATGCCATGTCCGGAGCGTGAACTGCATGGCGGCATATGGCGCTTCCCGGCCGATCGCATTGGATTGACACAGCGCGACGGCCAGCGATATGCCACCGGCATCAGAAGCGTCGTCGGCATTGCCTGGCATCCCTCTCAGCGAAAGCTGTATGCCATGCAGCACGGCCGGGACAATCTCCATATGTTGTGGCCGGACCGCTTCTCGCCCTGGCAGAATGCATTACTGCCCGCCGAAGAAATGCTCGAGGTAAGGGAAGGCGACGATTATGGATGGCCTTATGCTTACTATGACCAGGAAAACGGTGCCAACATGCTGGCTCCCGAATACGGTGGTGACGGCCGTAAGGTATCCCAAGATACGACCCTTGATCTGCCAGTCCAGGCCTTCCCCGGGCATTGGGCACCGAATGACATACTGTTCTATAGTGGCGATCAATTCCCAGCAAAGTACCGGGAAGGCGCATTCGTCGCTTTTCACGGTTCCACCAACCGTTCCCCGTACCCTCAGGCCGGATATTTCGTGTGTTTTGTTCCGTTCAAGGATGGCAGGCCATCCGGGAAATGGGAGGTCTTCGCCGACGGTTTCGCAGGCGTGGATACCATCGTGAATACGAGTGATGCCAGGTATCGTCCAATGGGATTGGCAGAAGGCCCCGACGGGTC
>CAJBPC010000672.1 GCA_903957405.1 uncultured bacterium
TAATAGTTATATATCTTTTGAAATTAATTTTTATTCAAAAGGACTTATAGGGTCATATTCGGGTTTGTGGCGGATATTTGAGGCAGAATTCTACCTCTTAATATGGATACCATGAATGAATATGTTTTTCCCGGACAAACAGGTTTTTACAGGGGTAAGGTACGAGACGTTCACCACATAGGAACAGATTGGCTGGTGATGATCGCCAGCGACCGCATTTCGGCATTCGATGTCATCCTTCCTCGAACCATTCCTTCCAAAGGTCAAGTATTAAACCAGATTGCGGCAAATATGTTGTATAACACACAGGAAATTTGTCCAAATTGGCTCATGGATGTCCCGGCTCCGAATGTTTCCATCGGTCGGAAATGCATTCCGTTCCGCATAGAGATGGTCGTTCGGGGCAACCTGGTCGGGCATGCATGGCGGACCTATCAATCCGGAAGGCGGGATCTTTGCGGAGCCATTCTTCCGGAAGGCATGCGGGAGAATGACTTTTTCCCCTCCCCCATCATAACACCCTCCACCAAAGCGGCGGCCGGACACGATGAGGACATCACACCCGACGAGATCATTTCCCAGGGTCTTGCCACACGGGATCAATGGGACGCACTGGCAGGGTACGCACTCAAACTCTTCGAGAAAGGCAGGTCTATTGCGGCCGCACAGCAGCTGATCCTGGCGGATACGAAATATGAATTCGGCACGATCGGTACGGAGATCTATCTGATGGATGAGATCCATACGCCCGATTCATCCCGGTATTTTCTGTCGGAAGGCTTTGAAGAACGGCAGTCGCGCGGAGAACGTCAACTGCAACTGAGCAAGGAATTCGTCCGGGAATGGCTGATCGCGAACAACTTCATGGGCAAGGAGGGGCAGACGGTGCCGGAGATGTCGGATGCCTGGATCGACACGATTTCAAAAAGATATATCGAACTTTATGAGAAGGTGACAGGGCTTCCATTCGTACCTGAAACATTATCGCAGGAAGA
The DNA here is from genome assembly GCA_903957405.1 of uncultured bacterium. Lineage (GTDB taxonomy): Bacteria > Bacteroidota > Bacteroidia > Chitinophagales > Chitinophagaceae > Pollutibacter. The sequence continues at coordinate 996 of CAJBPC010000672.1, forward strand.
GACGACATCCCGGGTGATCGCGAGCCTGGAAAGGTTGGGTGCCATCCAGTAATGCATGTTGACTTTCACGGGCGGATGACAGTTGCATTCATCCACCCGCATACAATGCTTTCAGCCTTGCCCTCGACTTCTGGAAGATGTTATGCTTTTTGCGCTGCCCTTTGCGCATGACTTTCTGCTCTTCCTCCGGGAGACGATGGATATCGCTGCACACCTTGCTGCAGCAGCCTTGATAGGCTTTGCGGCATTCCTCGCACTGGATGAATAGCAAATGACAACCGGTATTCGCGCAGTTGACATGGGTGTCGCAGGGGTTTCCGCATATGTGGCAATGCGCCAGGACGTCCTCACTGATCCGTTCCCCGAGGCGTTCATCGAAGACGAAGTTCTTGCCGATGAACCTATTGTCGAGCGCCAGGTCGCGTGTCTGCCTAACGTAATTGATGATCCCTCCTTCGAGATGAAACACGTTGGAGAATCCCTTATGCAGCATCCATGCGCTGGCTTTCTCGCAGCGGATACCGCCGGTGCAGTACATGATGATATTCCGATCCTTCCGGTCCGCCAGCATATCGACGGCCATCGGCAGCTGATCCCGGAATGTATCACTGGGGACCTCGATGGCATCCTTGAAATGCCCGACTTCATATTCATAATGGTTGCGCATGTCTATGACGAGGGTGTCAGGGTCGGCTGTGAGTCGGTTGAACTGCTCCGCATCCACATAACGCCCTTTTTGCTGCATGTCGAACGAAGGGTCATCAATGCCGTCGGCAACGATCTTTTCCTTCACTTTGACATCAAGGACGAAGAAAGATTTGCCACTGTCATCCACTGCAGTGTTAAGCCGAAGGGATTTGAAGGGTTCTTGCCTATCCAGGAATGCACGGAACGCCTCGAATTGCGCAAGCGGAACACTTACCTGGGCATTCACCCCCTCGGTCGCGACGTAGATTCGTCCGAGGACCCCGAGGCCTGTGAGCTGCAGATACCAGTCATCCCTAAATGCATTGGGATCAGGTATCGGAGTGTACAGGTAAAAAGAGATGGTCTTTCTTGGCATGGTATCGTTTTCCAGACGTGCCTTGAGCTCCCTTCTGGAGATCCGGTTGTGCAGAACGGACATGTGGGGTTATTTTACCCTGCAAAGGTAACGAAAAGGGAAATGATGCTCACGGGAATGAAAGGATCGGTGTTTTTTGCGAATAGCGCCGGCACATTTGATATGATGCTCATAAGGCCATGCCGAGCGTCAAACCTGCAGGCATATGGCACCGCTTTCCTGTCTGGCAGGAGTGGATATTAAAAGGGGATACCCGCCCAAGATCGGCGGGTATCCCCTTTCATATGCATGGAAGGCATTAAAAATCAAACTGCAGGCGGGCAAACAGATACCGGCCGTTCATGCCGATCTGCGTGACCCTGCGAGAGTAGTTGAACTGATTGTTGGAGCTGATGCCGTTGTTGTTCACAACTCCCCTTTCGCTGGCTGTCCGTACTTCCACGAACTGGTCGTAAGTGGGACTGCCTTGGGTCACGTCGAGTCTCTTGTAAGATCCTTTCGATGCCATCAAAAGGTCTGAATAGACATCAAAGATGTTATTGGCTCCCACAGAGAGGCGGAACATCTTTGAGATCCGGTATCCGAGTGTGAGATCCGTTACGACCCTGCCGCCAATTTCCTGGACAAAGAACCAGTTGGTGGCGCCTCCACCTTCAATATGGGTGACTGTGCCGAAGTAAGTATTCCGCAGCATGGCGTTGAACTTAGCTACTTTGTACGATAGATTGAGGGAGCTTTTCACCTTAGGGTTACCATCCACCAGGGTGGCTTTATTGATAGGGCTCATGTAGGTGGCTTCGCGTCCTTTCAGTTTTTCCGATACTTTGGTAGCGCCAAGGATCTTCCTATCCGTGAAGGTGCTGGCAAGTTCGAAACGAAGAGACTGATTCTGCGAGAGCTTCAGGTTATAAGACACTATGGCGTCCACGCCGGTGGTGCGCAAGTCGGTGGCATTGGCCATGAAGACGCCTCTGGATGCGTTGTTGAGCAACAGGATGTCATAGATCTCCTGTTCCTGTGAGGTCCCGCCGTTCCTGCCCTGGAAGGCATCCGTGAGGATGATGCGGTCATTGATCCGGGTGGAGAATCCGTCGACGGTGAAGCTGAAGGCTTTCTTGCGGAATGTCATGCCCAGGCTGACGCTTTGGGAAATTTCCGGACGGAGATTGGGGATACCCAGCAATTGAGCGGCCTTGCTGTCGTTCGGCAGCGTGGCATCGTCAAATGCGATCCCGCCCTGGAAAACCGTGGATGTTTTGGTCAGGTAGCGCTGTTGCAGGGAAGGTGCCCTGAAGCCTGTACTGGCAGAACCGCGGATGGTGAAGTCATTGGTGACCTTGTAGCGCCCGGCAAGCTTTCCACTGAGGTTCCCGCCGAAATCACTGTAGTTCTCATAGCGCAGGGCCACATCGAACAACAACCTGTCCACCGGCTCGAATTCAACATCAGCATACAGTGCAGCGGATGTGCGGCTTTTGTTGAGCGAGTTGTCTGGCCTGAAGCCCGGAAACACCTGAGAACCGCCAGCAGGGATGCCTGTGCTGTTATCGGCGAGTTTCACGGTAGTGGGTTTTCCGTTGAGGATATCCAGTACGCCATTGGTGCGGCGCATGTAGTTCCCCCATGAGGCTTCCTCACCTTGTGACTGATCGTAGTTTTCATACCTGAACTCCGCTCCGAAAGCGAGGTTCGTCTTCCAGGCATTGGCCAGTGATCTTGACAGGTCAAAGTTGGTGGTGTTCTGCCTGAAGCGGAGGGTTCCTGCATCAAATGAGGTCTGTGTGAGTCCGTTATTGTACCATGCCGATACATTCAGCGTGTTCTCAATGAAGAACGAGAAGGAGTTTTGTCCGAATACATTGCTCAGATCATAGTTCCATTCGCCGAGTTTTCCTTTGACGCCCATGCCCGCTGAAACATCCTTGATGGTGGAACTGATCTCCGGCAGGAATCCTTTCGGATAAATCGCGGGGATGTTCGTGGCTTGATAAGGCATCCGGTAGAACCCTGTGGAGTTTCCGTTCCGGTTGCTGAGGATGCTGAAAAAGTAGAATTCACCCGATCCCTTTAATTTCAAAGCGCCGTTGATGACACCTTGCAGGTTTTGGGTCCGGGACTGCCCGACACGCATCTGGAAATAGTCGCGGTTGACGCCGAGCTGCGAGAGCAATGCGTCACTGCCAGCGTTACCGGGAGTGCGGTTATCGATATCGCCGGTCCGCTCACCGGAGCGGATGGTGGGTTCCCGCTGATCGTAGGTCATGGTGAGATTGAGGAAACTCCCTACTCTTTTACCGAGCTGGAAGCCATAATTCAGGGATGTGCTCAGTTTCTGTCCGTCCGTCGCCTTCCTGTTGATGTAAACCGGATCGGTACCCGCTGTAAAAGCACCTGGGTTTGCATGCGTGTATGCCTGATAGGTGGTGTTATTGGCACCATAACTGACGATGGCCCTGCCCTTGTTGATGTCGCGGTTGAGCTGGACGTTGATGACGCCGGCGATGGCATCTGAGCCATACTGGGCGGCAGCACCGTCACGGAGGAGCTCTATCCTGTCGATGGAACCGGCAGGAATGGCGTTAAGGTCTGTTCCGACGGAACCACGGCCCATGGTACCGTTCACATTCACCAGCGCGGAAGTGTAGCGGCGCTTGCCATTGATCAGCACGAGCGTCTGATCCGGTCCAAGACCCCTGACAGTGGCCGGATCGATATGATCCGTTCCATCCGCCACGGTCTGCGTGGTGGAATTGAACGAAGGTGCGATCTGGTTCAGGATGTCTGTAATGTTTGTTTGGGGTCCTTCCGCCACAAGGGTTTTCAGATCGAAGAGATCCACTGGTGCGGTGGATTCAAGCTTGGTGCGGGGCAGACCGCGAGTGCCGGTGACAACAACCTCGTTCATCTCCCCGGCGCCTGGCTTCATCTTCACCACGATGTCTGACTGGTCACCCAAAACGATGCTGACAGTTTCATAACCCGCGTAACTGACCTCAATGGTGGTACCCTTTGAGGAGGAAAGGGTAAAAACACCGTTGTTGTCTGACAGGGTCTTGGACTTCACCCCTTTCAATCCGATGGTTGCGCCGGAGAGGGGTTTCCCGGCCTCGTCAGATACCTTGCCGGTATAATTTTTCTGTTGCGCATGAAGCAAGCCCGCCGTTAAACACAGCAGCATTGCCAGAAATGTTTTTCTCATATAATTTTTTTAGCAGTTTGGTTTTATTTCCGGCATACATCGCACGGAGATAATAATTAAATTTATAAACAATACACCATATTAACGAACATTTAATATATACTGTTCGAGAAGGACAAATCTACCAATTTGGTAGGATATTTAAAACAGCAAGCGGATTTTTTTTCAAAACCATGCATTACTGGAAGTTCCAGCCATTGCATGGACACCAATACCTGACCATCAGGTTATCTCGATGTATGGTGCATCGTTTCAGACA
>CAJBPC010000673.1 GCA_903957405.1 uncultured bacterium
CCTTCAGCGGATCCTCCGGCCCTACTTCATCGGTGGCGTCTTTCTTGCATTGATGCTTTGGTATGGCAACCTGTCGCTGATCCCGAGGGCCAATGACATACGGGCGACCTTCGATCTGAAGTACCTCCGGGGCCCCATGACACCGACTTTTTCGAATGCCTATTACATGCGGGTGGACTCCTTCACGTACTGCGGGATGCGCTATTACGACACCGTGAGCAAGTCTGGCGGAAATTTCTTCTTACAGACCGTCAGGAATAACAGGGTCGTGTACAATCTCCGGTCTGACAACATCCTCTGGGATACGGCAAAAAAGAACTGGCGCCTCAGCAGCGTCATCGAACGGCATGTCGACAGTCTCGGCGAAAGGGTGACATATATGCCCGAGATGAACCGGACCTTCACGTTCAGGCCGGGAGACCTTCGCCGGGATGATTTCATGCAAGCTCGGCTCACGACACCGGAGTTGCGACGAATGATCGAACTCGAGAAGCTGCGGGGTTCCGAATCCGTAAAGGACCTCGTGATGGAGGAAGCGAAGCGGACATCCACCCCCGTCGCCGTGATCATCCTCACCCTCATCGGCGCCATCATGGCTTGTCGAAAGATCCGCGGTGGCAGCGGTGTGCACCTTGCAGTCGGCATCCTCATCTGCTCGGTATTCATCCTCACGGATCGTTTTTCAACGATATTCGCCACCAAAGGCAATCTTGACCCCTATGTCGCCGCCTGGCTGCCAAACCTGATCTTCGGACTCGTCACGATCTATCTGTATAAAAAAGCGCCAAAATGAGCACGAGCCTGCAACTTTGGAGGTCTTATCTTATTATAATTTATAACTTTACAGCACCGCGGGTCATAATTTTGCTACAAGTGATTTCCGACGGGTAGCGTTCAATGCAATCGATCTATCACCAGGAGGCATCGAGCATCAACAAAAAAATCATCAATTTTACATACGATGGGCATCATTAAGGACACTTTCAGACTGAAAGCCGATGAGGTTTCTGCGGAGATAAAGGACATCCTCAAAACGCATGGAAGCCGGAAGATAGGGGAAGTGACGTTGTCACAGGTCTACCAGGGGATGAGGGGAATCACCGGCCTTGTCACCGAGACATCCCTGTTGGACGCCGAGGACGGTATCCGTTTCCGTGGGCATTCGATCCCCGAATTGCAGAAGAGTCTGCCCAAAGCAAAGGGTGGATCGCAGCCTTTGCCGGAGGCACTGTTCTACCTGATGCTGATCGGTGAATTGCCGACGGAAGAGCAGGCAAACCGCGTCACCGATACCTGGCAGCGTCGTTCGCACGTGCCGAACCATGTTTTCGACACGATAGAATCCCTGCCCAGCAGCGCGCATCCCATGACGCAGTTCGTGGTGGGCATCATGGCCCTGCAAACAGAAAGCAAGTTCTCGAAGAAATACGGGGACGGCATGTCAAAAAAGGATTATTGGGATGCCACTTTCGATGATGCGATGGACCTGATAGCCCGTCTGCCGCGCATCGCCGCTTATATTTATCGCCGAAAGTACAAGAATGGCCAGCATATACAGCCCGATGGTCTGCTCGACTGGGCCGGTAATTTCGCGCACATGATGGGCTATGAGGACGAGAGTTTCATGGAACTCATGCGCCTGTACATGACGATACATGCCGACCACGAGGGGGGTAACGTTTCCGCACACACGACGCATCTGGTGGGCTCCGCACTGAGTGATCCGTTCCTGAGCTTCGCAGCCGGTATGAACGGACTGGCGGGACCACTGCATGGCCTCGCCAATCAGGAGGTCATCAAGTGGATATACGAAATGCGCGAACAGCTGGGTGTCGAACTGCCTTCCAAAGAACAGATAGAGGCCTATGTCCGCAAGACGCTCAGCGATGGAAAAGTCGTTCCGGGTTACGGGCACGCGGTCCTGCGCAGGACAGATCCGCGCTTCACGGCACAGATGGAATTCGGACAGCAGCACATGCCGGATGACGCCCTTGTACAAACGGTTTGGCGCATTTACGAAGTCGTTCCGCCCATCCTCAGCTCCCTTGGAAAGATCAAGAACCCATGGCCCAATGTCGATGCCCACAGCGGTGCGCTGCTGGTGCATTACGGCATGGTGGAATATGAGTTCTATACGGTATTGTTCGGTGTGAGCAGGTCACTTGGCGTGCTCGCAAGCCTTTGCTGGGACAGGGCGCTCGGCATGCCGCTCGAAAGACCAAAGTCTGTTACGACCGAGCTGGTGAAGCGCTGGCTGGATGGCAAGGATGAGATCTGGGAAGGATGAGTCGTCACTCACGGTGATGGCTACCTGAGGAATCCCCTGATTCCGCTTGCGGACAATGTGGACAATCCCATACTGTCTTCAATGGCCGGATGCATCCCTTTTCTTCACTCGTCAAAGGCCAAGGCGGCATCATATCATCTCCGGCCCCGGGGACAATGGTGCGCAGCATACTGCGTCAGGAAATCTTTTGGATCAAAAACCGAAAGTCATGCAGTCGCTCCGATCGGTGAAGTCGGATATCGACTGCATGACTTTTGATGATCCATTGCATCTGACGGATCAAATCGATGCTTCTTCTTCTTCTTTTGGCTCGGAGAGCAGTTTGTCTTCTATCACTTCCCTGAAAACATTCTTCGGAAATGCGCCGGGTTGCAGCATCGGTGTTCCTGTCAATGGTATGAACAGGAATGTGGGGATGCTTTGAATGCCGAACACGGCAGACAATTCCTGTTCTACGTCTGTATTGACTTTGTAGATCGTGAGACGTCCATCGTATTCCACCGCAAGTTCCTCGAGAACAGGTGCGATGGCTTTGCAGGGTCCGCACCAATCGGCGTAGAAGTCGATGATGGCGGGCGTGGTGCCTTTATAGCTCCATGTTTCGGAGGTCTCGTAGTTGAATATTTTTTCCTTGAAGTCTGCTGTTGTCAGGTACACGGTCTGCATACGCGGTTGTTTATGCAAAGATGCGGAGGAACCGTGATGTTTTCTGTGATGAACATTACACAAGTGCCGGATTTTTTTGGCATGATTCAGGAGATGGAGCGGGCGACAGCATCAGAGGATACCATACGATCTTACAGCAAAAAGATTTTTCCCCGATCCGATCTCACGACGATCTGTTAGGCTGCCGTACCGATGACCTTCACATGCTTAGATCGCGTGATCTGTTGACCGGGTTCGGTCACTTTTTCTGCAGTTGTGGCGGAAATGAAGACGGTTGTTTTTGCGTTGGGTGGTACTGTCATGGCGATTTCCAGGATGCCATGTACAATCTTCCAGCCGTTTGAAGCCTTCCTGCAGCAGGTTTCCGGTTCTCGGAAAATGATATGCGTCAGGGAAGATGGACTGCATGTGTGCAGCGTGGGCTGGTCTGCAGGTTATCAGTCCATGTGAAAGACTTCAATCAGTGGCACCGTCACGGGTTCATTGTCTGGTTTTGCGTCCATGATATCACACATATATGCCCACCATCGCTGCATGACATCCTTTGCCGGCAGTGCATCAAGCGATTCCGGTTTTGAGGTTTTCAATATTCCGAACAGGATGTTTGTGTCTTCATCAAGGAAGATGGAGTAGTCTTCTACACCCGCTTCTTTTAAGAGGGCTATGAGCTCAGGCCAGATGGCATCGTGTCGGCGTTTGTAGGCTGCCGCCTGGCCGGGATGCAGGTACATTTTGAATGCGCGTCGTTGCATGGTGCGTATTGTTATGGGAAAGTAGGGAAG
>CAJBPC010000674.1 GCA_903957405.1 uncultured bacterium
GCATCTTCAATACCTATGGCCCGCGCATGCGGCTCAACGACGGCAGGGCACTCCCGGCCTTCATCGGGCAGGCCCTTCGCGGAGAAGACCTCACCGTCTTCGGCGATGGCAGCCAAACGCGTTCGTTCTGCTATGTCGACGACCTGGTGGAAGGGATTTACAGACTGCTGCTGAGCGATTATCCGAATCCCGTGAACATCGGGAACCCGGTGGAGATATCCCTGCTTGATTTCGCCAAGGAGATCATTTCCCTCACCGGCACCAACCAGAAGATCGTATTCAAGCCCCTTCCCCTGGATGATCCCAAACAAAGAAAACCGGACATCACAAAGGCGCAAAACATACTTGGATGGGAGCCGAAGGTTGACCGTGCGACCGGTCTGAAGATCACGTACGACTATTTCAAGTCCTTACCCAAAGAAGAATTATTCAAACAACCCAAGGAATTCAACTCCATTAAATAATGAAAATCTATCAGGACCTCATAGAGAAAAAAGCTAAGTTGGGGGTCATAGGCCTGGGATATGTGGGCCTTCCCATCGCATTAGAATTCGCAAAGAAGATTTCCGTCATAGGATTCGATATAAATCCAAAGCGCATTGAAATGATGCGCAACGGACAGGATCCCAGCAAGGAAGTGGGGTCTGAAGAGTTTAAAGGCAGGGATATTGTCTTCACCAACGATCTGAACGTGTTGAAGCAGGCACGATTTTTCATCGTGGCGGTGCCAACCCCGGTGGATAAATTCAATGTGCCTGACCTGAAGCCCATCCTTGGGGCATCCACCACCATCGGGAAGATCGTCAAGAAAGGGGATTATGTCATTTATGAATCAACCGTCTATCCGGGTTGTACGGAGGAGGATTGTCTGCCCGTGATCGAGAAGATGTCGAACCTGAAGATGGGCGTGGATTTCAAGATGGGTTATTCACCCGAAAGGATCAATCCGGGTGACAAGAAAAACACTCTTCGGACCGTGGTGAAGATCGTTTCGGGGTCTGATGCGGAATCACTTGATGAGATCGCAAAGACCTATGAGCTGGTGGTGGATGCCGGCGTACATCGTGCCACAACGATCAAGGTTGCGGAAGCGGCAAAAATCGTGGAGAATACACAGCGCGACCTCAACATCGCACTCATGAATGAGCTGTCGATGATCTTCGATCGCATGGGCATCAATACCTACGACGTCCTCGAAGCGGCGGGAACGAAATGGAACTTCCTGAAGTTCTCTCCCGGACTGGTGGGTGGCCACTGCATTGGGGTGGATCCATACTATCTGACGCATAAGGCAGAAGCCCTCGGCTATGATGCGAAAGTCATCGCGGCATCTCGATTCATCAATGACAATATGGCACGCAACGTGGCCCGGAAAGTCATTCAGCACGTACTCCGCAACACGCCGGATGTATACAACGCAAGGGTGCTGGTGAAAGGTGTCACGTTCAAAGAGGATGTGAGTGATATCCGAAATTCCAAGATCATCGATACGGTGAAGGAAATCCAATCATTCAATATCAAAGTGGATGTGGTGGATCCTTTCGCAGAGCCGGATGAGGTGAAGGAGGAGTATGGACTTGCCCTCGCATCCGCAGATGGCAGGGATTATGACGCAATCATCATCGCAACGGCACATGAGCCTTACAGGAACCTTACTCCGGCTGATCTTTACGAGTTGACGCGCCCGACCGGACTCATCGCCGATCTGAAGGGGATCTTCAAGGGCAGGATCACCGAGCGGGATTATTGGAGCCTTTGAACACAACAGAAATTCACAATGAGTAGGAATCTTCTTATTACTGGCGGGGCGGGCTTCATCGGCTCCCATGTGGTGAGGCTTTTCGTCAATACATATCCGGACTATAGGATCTTCAATCTCGATGCCCTCACCTATGCGGGCAATCTGGAAAATCTCCGGGATGTGGAAGATGCGCCCAATTACCGTTTCATCAAATGCGATATAACCGACGAGGTTTCCATCAACCGGGTGTTTGTGGAAAACGGGATAGATGCCGTAATTCATCTGGCAGCAGAAAGCCATGTGGACAGGTCGATCATGGATCCGCTGGGGTTTGTGAAGACCAATATCCTCGGCACTGCTGTGCTGCTCAATGCCGCAAGGATAAGCTGGAAAGACCGCAAAGACGGTCTCTTCTATCACGTTTCCACAGATGAGGTGTTCGGCAGCCTCGGGGAGACCGGTTTCTTTACAGAAGATACGCCATACGACCCCCGTTCGCCGTACTCCGCTTCCAAGGCGTCATCCGACCATTTGGTCAAGGCATACCACCATACCTACAAGCTGCCCGTGGTCATCTCCAACTGCTCTAACAACTACGGTTCTCATCAGTTTCCGGAGAAGCTCATTCCGCTCATGATCCATAACATCCGGCACAGTAAGCCGTTGCCTGTCTATGGCGAGGGGCTGAATGTACGTGATTGGCTATGGGTAGAGGACCACGCAAGGGCGATAGATGTGATTTTTCATCACGGAGAAAACGGTGAAACCTATAATGTCGGTGGTTTCAATGAATGGAAGAACATCGACCTCATCCATGTGCTCTGCAGGATCATGGACCAAAGGCTCGGAAGGCCGGAAGGGGAATCGGCAAAGCTCATCACCTATGTAAAGGACCGCGCTGGCCATGATCTCCGGTATGCGATCGATGCATCCAGGATTGAACGTGAACTCGGATGGAAACCATCCCTTCAGTTCGAGGAAGGACTTGAGAAAACCGTGGACTGGTACCTTTCCAATGAGGAATGGATAGCGCACATCACGTCCGGCAGCTACCAGGAATACTACCAGCACCAGTATGTGACTAGGTAGATCAACTGTACCGAATGAACATTACAAAGACTATATTCCCGGGCGTACTGCTGATACATCCCGCATTGTTCCATGATGACCGTGGTGTATTCCTGGAGAA
>CAJBPC010000675.1 GCA_903957405.1 uncultured bacterium
CGAATACCTCCGCCACGATCCTATTGATGGAAAAATTTTCGAAAGTATACTCGGTCATCATGCGGACAGCGCTGGTCGCAATGCCTTGACCCCAAAAGGGCTCGGCGATCCAGTATCCAAGCTCCACATTCATCCGATAGATATCCTGCTTCAAGATGATGCCGATGCCCCCACATGGTTGTCCATCCTTCAAAATGGCAAAATTCTGTATTGGAGCCACACCCTCCTGTGCCAAAATGAAACGCCTGGCATCTTCCACCATGTAAGGATGGGGAATGTGGTCTCGCAAGTTGTTCCAGATCTGGATGTTGTTGAAATGAGTGCCTAAAAAATCCACATCATCATCGGTCCAGGAACGCAATGTAACTCCACCCATTATATCCATTTGACCCTCCTTTTTGATAATGGTTTGATACGCATTGGAAATTAACTCAATCCTTCCTCAAATAGGACCCCAAGGACTTATTTTACATTATATTTCTCAACTTTACACATGTCCACTTCCATGCCCATTCGTAACATTTCAGATACTGCCCTATGGGTGGCGGTGTATCGGGCGGATGAGAGCGACAGGCCCGATGCCGTTTTCAGGGATCCCCATGCGCGTCGCCTGGCCGGTGAGCGCGGTGAAATGATCGTACAGTCCATGGCAAATGGCCGAAAGAACAGCTGGTCGATCGTCGCCCGAACCTGGCTGATCGATCAATTTGTGCTGGAATTCGTCCACGATGGGTGCACAAGGGTATTGAATCTGGCCTGTGGCTTGGACACCCGGCCCTATCGCCTACCGCTTCCGGAGACGCTCACGTGGATAGATGCAGATCTGCCGGAGGTCACGTCATACATGAATGACATGATGGCTGATCAAAAGCCGAATTGCATACATCAAAGGGTATCACTGGATCTCGCAGATCGAGAAGCCCGGCTTGACTTTTTTCATGAATTGGCAAAAAACCCTCAACGAACGATTGTCATCACCGAAGGATTGCTGGTATATCTCCCCGAATCAGAAGTGGCCGCATTGGCCTATGACCTGTCACACACGCCCGGATTGGATCGATGGATCATGGACCTGATATCTCCCTCCATGCTGCCACTGATCGCTCAGGAAATGGGCGACTTACTTACGGATGCAAAAACACCATTGGTCTTTGCACCGGAAGAAGGCGAGGATTTCTTTCGCCTATTGGGATGGCGAGCCATTGCTTCGAAATCCAGGTTAAAAACGGCGGCTTCCCTCCATCGCCTTTCGGATGACATGATGGCCTATGCGAAAATCCCGGAACCACCTGGGACTTTCAGACAATATCCATGGGCCGGAATCTGTGTTTTTGAACGAACGACAAGATTGTGAATGACCCTGTTGATCATCGCTTTCTTTCAGCATTTCATTTCTCATGACATGATCGACTTTAATACTGATCTGAGGTTGCGATAGCTGAAGGATTTTTTTACTTTCACGACGATAATTTTTTCTTTTTTACATCCCATTCATGTCATCCATAGCCGACACCATAGTTTCCATAGTGATCTACAGCAAAAATTCGGCGGCCTTCCTTGAAGGCTGCGTGCAAACCATGCTGCTTTCGGATTTCCCATTGAAGAACATCGAGATCATACTCATCGATGATGCCAGCACGGATGAGGGCGTGGCCACGGTGAAATGGCTTTGCCGGGGAAGCGAACTGCGCCTCCGCATCATCAGGAACAAAACGATAAAGGGACAGAGCCACTGCAGGAATATGGGTCTGGGGATCGCAACGGGCAAGTATGTTCTATTCCTCGAGCCATCCAGCTTCCTGGATAAAAAGTTCCTGAGTACTCATGTGATGTCACTGGAAGCGGATCCGTCGGCAGACGCCTGTTTTGCACCCATACAGCGATTCGACATGGCCCTTCAAAAGTGCCTATCCCGTCATTCAAATGCGCCGTTTGAATACAACAAGATCCTCAAGGGTAAGAACCTGATCATGACACCCCTATTCAACAGGGAAAAACTGCTGGATATCGGGATGTTCGACACGGACATGGATCATGAAGGTTGGGGGGATCTTGAGTTCTGGCTTCGCATGGGAAAGATGGGAAGAAAAATGATCTTCCTGGATGGTCCGGATCTGTCATTCGACCGCATCGACCGGATGAATTCCTTATTCAACCTGACAATGTCACGTTACATTACATTGATTGAAAAAATAAAAATCAAATACCCTGTAGGCCGGTATGATCTGCTTGAACAGGAGGGAGATGTCGACAATGTATCGTCTGCCATGTACAGTCAGTTGTATTTTATCACACATGAAGAAGGGGATGGTTTGAATAAGCCGTTCACGGAAAAAGACTCCATGATCAAGGCCTTCAACATCCATTCGGATTTCATGGTGTTCCGATTCAAAACTTCGCGACGCATCAGGAAGCTGAGGTTCGACCCGCTTGAGATACCCCTTTCCATCAAGATCCTTGGCATCGATTTTTACGACAAGGAGGTGAAGAAAAATGCAGGGTACGAATACGTTCACAATGGTAATGAATCACCAGCATTTCAGCTTGACTTCACGGTAGATGACCCGGCAATCGTCATTGATTTTCCATCAGAGGAATATGTATCCATGGATACCGTCAGCATCCGGTATGAAGTGACCGGAACGGTGACCGAAATGATTTCGGAGCAAAGACTTTCATCGATCAAGGCATTGGCGGCAGGGCATGAAAAGTTTTCAGAGGACCAAGGCAATGGCGCAAATGCCATGCTGAAAGAATATGGGATCAGGCTACCCCTACCCTTTGCATCACAGGCTTCGAAAAAGACGAGAAGGGTGTCGGTGATCTGCCATGCGTATCATACGAGCTTGCTTGAAGAATTCAGGGATCTTCTTCAACACATGCCCTGTGCCGCAGATCTTTTTTTCACGACGGACACCGATGAAAAGAAGATACAAATAGAAAGGGCTTTTCGCGATTGGGATAAAGGAGATGTGCAGGTCGGGATTTTCGAAAACAGAGGGCGGGATATCGCACCGAAACTGCTGCGATGGCCACAGGCTTATCTTGGATATGACCATGTGCTGCACATTCATACAAAGATCAGCACTCATTACAACCCTTTGGCAGGCTGGAGAAATTATCTGCTTGACAACCTGATCGGCACAAAGGAAACGATCGAGGGCATCTTCGAGATCTTTGACACAGATGATCGGATCGGAATGATCTCCCCATTGCATTTTCATAAACTCTACAGGGCGAAGAACTGGGGGTTGAATTATGAACACGCAGCGCCCATCTTAAAAAAATGGGGATTGACCGTTGACCCTGAAGCAGCGGTGGACTTCCCTGCAGGGTCCATGTTCTGGGCGAGGCCGGCAGCATTGAGGCCTTTGCTGGATTGTGGTATCCGGATCGATGACTTTCAGGAAGAGCAAGGGCAACTCGATGGCACACTGGCACATGCCATTGAACGATTATACTTCATCAGCGCGGAGAAGGCCGGTTTCAGATGGGTGAAGACCGTCAGCGGAAATTCTTTTCCCGAAGCATTTCAAAGCATCAGGCTCAGGAACGGGAAAGAATTGAAGATGATCTTGCCACTGATGCCGGGAATGACCAGACACCGGGATTGAGAAAAAATAAAAATGACGCGATCGGGACGGATCATGCATCCATGCCGATCGCATATCGGTCAACCTTGGATGAGCTGATCCACCCCGACACACATGAAAGCCATTACTTGAAGAGCTCTTCGAGTTTGTCGAGCAGAGCATCCCCGCGAAGGTTCTTCCCGACGATGATCCCTTTCGGATCGATCAGATAATTCTGGGGGATCGCCTGTATGCCGTACAAG
>CAJBPC010000676.1 GCA_903957405.1 uncultured bacterium
CAGATTCAAAAAACGCGGCCTAGGCACAAAATGTGCCCCCGTCTACCGCCGGACAATCGAAGGGGGAAACACCGAGACCATCTTCCTACGTCTTTGTAAGAATATACCTACAGAACCACTTGGACATTCCTTCAGGGAACTATTCAGCCTACGAAAAGAGGAGGCAGATGAATTTTACAAATCCGTGATTGCGGAGGCTCCGGGATCAGAAAAGTATAAAATACAAAGACAGTCATTTGCCGGCCTTCTTTGGAGCAAACAGTTCTACCACTATGACGTGGAAAGGTGGCTCAAAAATAGCGATGGCATAACAGCCTGGTCTGATAAACGACTCTCTGGTCGCAACCATGACTGGAAACACCTTAAAAATCAGGACATCATCTCCATGCCTGACAAATGGGAGTTCCCCTGGTATGCTGCCTGGGATCTAGCATTCCAATGCATCCCAATGGCACATATGGACGCCACTTTCGCCAAAAATCAGCTGATACTGATCATGCGCGAGTGGTATATGAAACCCGATGGTCAACTTCCGGCATACGAATGGCATTTCTCTGATGTGAATCCGCCAGTACAAGCCTGGGCCGCAATGGAAGTCTATCATATAGAAAAGGAGAAGACCGGCAAAGGCGACTTGACCTTCCTCAAAAAAATATTCCAAAAACTGCTGATTAATTTCACATGGTGGGTTAACCGAAAAGACCCCAATGGAAATAATCTTTTCGAAGGCGGTTTTCTGGGTCTTGATAACATAGGGATTTTCAACCGCAGCCAACAACTTCCCGGACAAACGTCATTGGAACAAGCAGATGGTACGGCATGGATGGGAATGTACTCCTTGAACATGCTTGACTTGGCACTTGAGATTGCCGTGGAGGACATCTCTTTTGAAGATACCGCCACAAAATTCTTTGAACAGTTCGTACTCATAGCAGAAGCCTTGAATTCTCACGGCATGTGGAATGAAGAAGACGGATTCTATTACGATACACTGGCAATACATGACTCAAAACCGATTCAACTGAAAGTTCAATCAGTCGTCGGCCTTACAAGCCTTTTTGCTGTTTCCGTCATCCGGCGAAGCGTCATGAATAAACTCGAAGATTTCAGAAAGCGGACAAACTGGTTCGAGCGCTACCGCATTCGGAACGGATTCTTTTGGCCGAATGAAGAACATAGCGAACGTGATGATATACTGCATTCACTTGTCCCACGGGAACGTTTGATCACTTTACTGAAACGTGTATTAAATGAAGGAGAATTCCTTTCATCCAACGGTATCCGTGCATTGTCCAAATATTACGAAAAGCATCCCTATACGATGCACATCAACGGACACGATTACTCCATAAACTATGATCCCGGGGATTCGACCAGCGATTTCTTCGGCGGAAATTCAAATTGGCGAGGGCCTGTATGGATTCCAATGAATTACCTCATCATCCGAAGCATTCGTAAATATGGAGAATTTTATGGCGATTCCCTTAAAGTGGAATGCCCTACCAATAGCGGCAACTTTATGAATTTAAATGAAGTTGCAGATGAATTGAGCAGAAGGATCATTAAGATATTCGAAAGGGATCCGCTGGGTCGAAGGCCCGTATTCGGAGAATATCACGAATTCTACAATCGGCCTGGCAACGACGACCTCATCCTCTTTCACGAATATTTCCACGGCGACAACGGCAAAGGACTTGGCGCTTCACACCAAACAGGATGGACAGCCCTAGTTTCAGACCTGATCCACAGGCTTAAAAGTGATGGATGATGATTTTAACTTCTTCCTGCCACCGTACCGTTCGCTCAAGAAAAATCAGATCCCAAATTCACTCAAGAATTTAATTCTCATTATTTTAAGCTGTTCCCAATCAAGATCCAGGTCGGAGAGTTCTTCTTTTGCCAAATCCAAACTACTCGTCTCACAGTTCTTGAAGTAATCCAAGATATCTATCTGATCATTCTGATCCACCATTTGGTCGATCGCATAATTCAAATTCAACTTGGTACCGCTAGCGACAATCGTCTCCATCTCCTCCAGCAGCTGCTCCATACTCATGTCTTTATTCTTGGCAATTGCTTCGAGTGGAATCTTTTTATCTACCTGCTGAATAATGAAAACCTTGTTGCCACTCTTATTCACAACACTCCGCATCACAAATTCATCAGGCTTCACGATATCGTGTTCCTTGACATATCCAGAAATAAGGTCAACGAATTTTTGACCATATCGAATTGCTTTCCCCTTGCTTACACCACTGATCTTATCAAGCTCTTCCAAAGTTGTCGGAAACTGAGTCGCCATATCCTCCAAAGAGTTCTCTAGAAAGATCACGAATGGCGGAAGTTTCTTCTCTTTAGCTACCTGTTTCCTAAGATCTTTCAACATGTCAAACAAAACCAAATCGGATGTAGCCGGTCCGCCAACCGATTGTCCGCTTTCTTCGTCATCCTCATTAGCTTCTTCGTATTGGTTGTTAGGAATGATCTTGAAACTTGAAGGCTTCTTCATAAAGGCAATTCCCTTGTCTGTCAGTTTCAAAATGCCATATTCCTCAATATCCTTAGCGAGAAGTCCCTCAAGATGAGCTTGACGGACAAGTGATTTCCAATAGCTTTCAAGATGGTCCTTACCACATCCGAAGAGGGGTAACTGATCGTGGCGATACATTTGATTTTGAGAACTTGGAGTTCCGGTGAGGATGTTCACAACGTAATCTGTTGCAAACCTTTCATCAAGTGCCTTAATGACCTTCAACGCTTTTACAGCATCTTCCCTTGCCTCAGCGCGCTCTTTTGGATTGAGGCAGTTATCACAATTATGACAATTATTTTCTTTGTACTCTTCCCCGAAATAATTCATCAGCATCTTTCGCCGGCAGACACCGCTTTCGGCAAAGGCGACCGTCTCGTCAATGAGCTGTGCCCCAACTTCCCGCTCACTCAAAGGCTTGTCACGCATGAAATGTTCAAGCTTCGAAACATCCTTGTGGGAATAGTATAGAATGCATTTACCTTCAAGACCGTCACGCCCTCCCCGGCCTGTCTCCTGATAATAGTTCTCAATACTCTTAGGAATATTGAAATGTATGACGAACCGGATATCTGGCTTATCGATACCCATACCGAAGGCAATGGTCGCAACGATAACCTGAACATCTTCATTCAGAAACTGATCCTGTCTTTCGGCCCGCAGTTTACTGTCGAGTCCCGCATGATAGGCGACCGCCTTTATGCCATTGGCCATTAAAATATCCGCCAATTCCTCCGTCGTCTTCCGATTCAAGGTGTAAATGATCCCACTTTTCCCTCGGTTCTCAGATATGAATTTCACGATGCTCCTGATCGTCTGATCCTTTTTAACCTTGGGCCGTACCTCATAATAAAGGTTTGGACGATTGAAGGAGGATATGTAAATCTCCGGTTCACGCAGACCGAGATTGGTGATGATATCACTTTGAACCTTGGGAGTAGCCGTTGCCGTTAATGCAATGACTGGAACCTTTTTGTTGATCTGGTCCATCATTTCTCGCAGACGACGATACTCCGGACGGAAGTCATGACCCCATTCTGAAATGCAATGGGCCTCATCAACTGCAAAAAAAGAAATCTTCAAGTCGCTGAAAAAATCCAGATTCTCCTGCTTGGTCAGCGTCTCTGGCGCAACGTATAACAATTTGGTCTCACCAGAGAGCAAATAATCGTGAACCTCACGGATTTCCTTCTTGCTAAGGGTTGAGTTCAGGAAATGTGCCACATGATCCTGACTGCTGTAACCCCTGATCAAATCCACCTGGTTCTTCATCAATGCAATCAGAGGGGAAACAATAATGGCACAACCTTCACTGATAAGTGCAGGCAGCTGATAACATAAACTCTTACCGCCACCAGTGGGCTTGATGACAAACGTATCTCGTCCGGAAAGAAGGTTTATGATGATGGCTTCCTGATTGCCCTTGAAATGCTCAAATCCGAAGTTTTCCTTAAGGGAAATCCTCAAGTGCTCCTTCTTGGAATCATCATCTTTTAAGGCATTAATATCTGAAGTTCCCTTAGTGGAGGCCTTGGGGGATTGGAGGGCTTCAGCCTTGGCCGAAACAATCTTCTTGTCGGCGGCTTTTTTGAGGGTTGGCATGTATCTCTTTTCTAACACACTAAAAATGAATAAACAGCTTACTCTCATGGAGAGCATCCGGGCATTTTTCCATACGGCCTCTAACCAGCCTCATTAGGATGGTTTGTAAGCGAATATACCGATAATTTGCTGCCCTTGAAGACATAAAAGAAGACCTTACGCTTTATTTATACATAGACGGCCTCATTTCTGGACAAAATACTGCAGATCGATTTTTTTCACGTGAAATATTTCTTTTGTCACGATAAAACAGTTGTGTTTTTTCAATCTTTGAATGCTTTTCTTTCATTAAACTTATACTTTTGCCGATCATGGATGCTCTTTCCATTTTACAAATCGGCCGGCGAACAATCTCCTTAGAAGCAGATGCCATAAAAGGTATGTTGTCGCATATTGACAATAATTTTGAAAAGGTTGTGCGTCTAGTGCACGAATCAAAAGGTCGGCTCGTCGTAAGCGGAATTGGTAAAAGTGCTATCATCGGAACCAAAATCGTTGCCACACTGAATAGCACTGGCACTCCTGCCATCTTCATGCACGCGGCGGATGCCATACATGGCGACCTTGGCATGATTCAACAGGATGATGTTGTCTTGATCATCTCCAAGAGCGGGGAAAGTCCTGAAATCCGAGTATTGATTCCACTCATTCGAAACATGGGTAACCCGGTTGTGGCAATGGTGGGGAATACATCCTCCATCCTTGCAAAAGAGGCAGACCATGTGCTGAATACCACCGTTTCTCAAGAAGCCTGTCCCAATAACTTGGCACCCACCTCAAGTACTACGGCCCAAATGGTGATGGGTGATGCGTTGGCAGTATGTCTAATGGAGCTTAAAGGTTTCGGTTCAAAGGATTTTGCGAAATTCCACCCAGGTGGTGCACTTGGGAAAAAACTCTATCTCCGCGTTGCTGAACTGAGCCGACGTAACGAAAAACCATCCGTACTTCAAAACAGTTCTATTCGTGAAGTGATTCTCGAGATTACCAAAAAACGCCTTGGCGTTACCGCCGTGCTATCTGATGATGGCGTTCTCGCTGGTATCATCACGGATGGTGACCTCCGGAGAATGCTTGAGAAAAATGATTCCCTTCTTGACCTAAGGGCTGGCGACATCATGCATCATGGTGCCAGGACAATTGATGGCGAAGAACTGGCTGTAGATGCATTGGATATCATGCGTAAAAATAATATCACCCAATTGCTCGTTACAGAGCACGGACACTATGCTGGTGTTATTCACCTGCATGACCTTGTGAGGGAAGGACTCATCTGAAA
>CAJBPC010000677.1 GCA_903957405.1 uncultured bacterium
ATGTAGATGACGGGTGCCACGGCGGATGTGATCCCTGTTTGTCCCGGCACGCTTTCCAGTGAGCCGGCAACCTTGAAGTGTACTGCTCCGAGTTTAATGGAATCCCCCACCACCGCATCGAACTGCATCAGCAAGCTTTTGTCGACCAAGGCTTCCTGATTTTCCCTGAAACGCATTCCGGCTGGTTCCGGGTTTGTCTGCAGCTTTCCATAATACGGGAACTCGCCCTTGATGGCTCTTACCTGCACCAGTCTGGTGCCGCCATTTTTTGGGAAGAGTACCATTGATGGGAAGCTGCGTTGTTCCGACCTGCGGTCACCTAGTGAATCCGTCAGTTCTTGCATTGGCAGCGGAAAGGGTTTGTTGTCCGAGATCTCCATATCTGCACCAATGAGCTCAGCCGCCTGGCGGTCTATCTCATTTCTCAGGCTGTCGCCGAGGGCATAGATCGACACGAGGGCTGCGATGCCCAGGATAATGGACGAGATGAATAGGAATAGCCTCGACCTGTTGCGACGACTGTCGCGCCATGCCATCCTGAACAGCCATTTCCATTGCATGCCATCAGAGCGATGTGTATTGTTTTCCTGATCCATGGATGGGTATTCAGCTGATTGTTGCCTGATTTACGGATGGGGTAAGTGAGTCGGATACCAGTTTGCCACCTTTGAGCCGGATGATCCTTCCGGTTTTTGCTGCGAGTTCGGGGTTATGGGTCACTACCACCAGTGTGGTGCCAGCTTCTCTGTTCAGCTCGAATAGCAGTTGTTCGATTTTTTCGCTGTTTTCCGAATCGAGGTTTCCTGTCGGCTCGTCGGCGAAAAGAATCCTGGGCTTGTTGGAAAATGCCCTCGCAAGGGAGACCCGCTGTTGCTCGCCACCGCTAAGTTGTACCGGGTAGTGATGACTTCTTTGCGCCAATCCGACTTTTTCACGCAATTCCATGGCTTGTGCACGGATATTTCGCTGTCCTCGAAGTTCAAGCGGCACCATGACATTTTCTAAAGCCGTAAGGGTTGGCAGCAATTGAAAATTCTGGAAGATGAATCCAACATAACGATTCCTGATCTGCGCTCGTTTGTCTTCATTTAGGGATTCCAGCAGGATATGGTTCAATGCCACCGAACCTTCACTGGCGCGATCAAGCCCGGCACACAAACCGAGGAGGGTTGTTTTACCGCTTCCGCTTGGCCCTATGATCGATATGGAGGATCCGGCTTCCACATCAAAACTGATGTCATCCAGTACCCGTAGGGTTTCTCCTGCACTCTGATATGTTTTGCTCACGTGTTTCAGTGAAAGGATGGCATCCATTAGATATGCGTTTGGTCTGGTGAAAGATGCTTTAAGTGCATAAATTTACCCGAAATAATGCGCGAATTTTGGGCTAATTATGCATGATCGGATAAAACATGAAAAAACTCCTACTATTCAGTTGCCTTTTCAGCTTGTTTGCCGCCTGCGGTACAAATTCTGACAAGCAAGACGCGCGCAAGACCCTAAAGCCTAGTTCTTTGCCAACTAATCAGGAAAAATCAACTAAGAATATCATTCTTTTTTTTGGCAACAGCCTTGCTGCAGGCTATGGTTTGGATGAGCCTTCTCAGGCTTTTCCCGCTTTGGTTCAGCGCCGGATTGATTCATTGGGATTGCCATATGCGGTGGTTAATGCAGGTTTGAGTGGCGAGACGTCCGCCGGTGGGGACGGCAGGATTGAATGGGTTCTTCGCCAACCGGTTGATGTGTTTGTTCTTGAACTCGGG
>CAJBPC010000678.1 GCA_903957405.1 uncultured bacterium
CATCGAATTCCATTTCCTTGCCATCTTTCAGATATACGAAATTGATCACGGTACTGTCAGGGGTCGACCCTTCGGGTATCTTCATATTCTCGGAGATATTGCTCCCTTTCTTGTAAGGAAGACAATCCACTATGGGGAGATATTTCAGCACATATGCCTGCAAGCCGAAAGCGGCTCCCGCGGTCAGCACGAGTACGCCAAGGGATGCACCATGACCGAGCATTGGTTTGATGTTTTTCCTGTACACTAGCAGCAGACCAATAAGGATCAGAAGGACAAGGTCCTTGACAAAGGATTGATCTGCCGTGAGTTTTATGCAATCACCGAAACAACCGCATTCCCTGATCTTACCCGAGAACACCGCGTATCCTGTCAGGAATGTGAAGAAAACGATCAAGATCAGCAGGAGCCAGCTGAATAGCGAGAATTGCCAACCCAGCAGTACCGCCACACCCGCGATGATCTCGAAGGCGATCATCAGCACGGAAAGGGCAAGGGTGTAATCGTTGAATCCGTGCAGTCCCCATACTTCGAAGAATTCCTGCATCTTATAGCTCAGTCCGGCCGGATCATTGGCTTTTATCAGGCCGCTGAAGATGAACAGCACTCCGACCAGTATGCGGGATGCTTGCAGAATGATTTTCATGATCGTGTCAGTGTTTATATGGTGATCCGCGAGCTCAATTGGAATGTTTCCCTTCTCCGATCAGGATGAGGGCAAAAACAGCGTAATTCAGAATGTCGGTAAGGTTCGATGCGATGCCTTCACTGACCGTCGTCCTTCCATCATTGGCAAGTATCTGCCTGATGCGCAGGAGCTTCACCATGATCAGGTCGGCGAAACTCTCCTGGCTCATATCCCGCCAAGCTTCCCCATAGTCATGGTTCTTGTCGAGCATCAGTTTTTTCGCGTTTGAAACCATCCGGTCGTACATGGGTTCCACTTGTTTCATCGGCAGATCTTCCACGGATATCGTTCCCAGCTCCAACTGAATGAGTCCGATGACGGAATAGTTCACGATTCCTGTGAATTCGGAACTGATGCTGTCTCCTATCCGTTGTGTTTTATGCTGTTGTATGGTTCTGATGCGCTGTGCTTTGATGAAAATCTGATCCGCGACGGAGATGGTCCTCAACACCCGCCAGGAAGTGCCGTAGTCGCGGGTCTTGTGAAGAAACAGCTCTTTGCAGGAACCGATCACCTGGTCATATTGCGTATGGGTGGACATTCTCGTGTACTTTTGATACTTGAGTGCGGCCGGCTCCGGGTCATCGTGACCAATTCCGGTATTCGTTGAATCAGCAAATGTAATCAACTCATCAAAATGTTCTCTCTGAAATTGAAAGGCCGTTTGCGAAGCTTCGAAAGGCCATTGATCATGGGCATCCTTAATGTCACTGACGACTCCTTTTTTGCCGGCAGTCGGCATATGGGGCTTCAGGCCTGTCTGGATAAGGTCGGGGAGATGATGGAGGAAGGGGCCGACATGCTGGATGTCGGAGGGCAAAGTACCCGGCCGGGAAGCACGCGGATGTCGGATGCTGAAGAATGCGACCGTGTTCTGCCTGTCATCGAGGGACTTGAAACGCATTTTCCTTCGGCGACGGTATCGGTGGACACGTATCATTCTTCCGTCGCGCGTCACGCCGTGGCTGCAGGGGCAGAGATCGTGAATGACATAAGCGGGGGGGTCATGGATCCGTTCATGCTGTCTGTTGTGGCTTCATTGGACGTCCCATTTATATGCATGCACATGAAGGGACGTCCGGAAAACATGCAGGATGCGCCTTTTTATGCGGATGTGGTGACTGAGGTGAAAACATTCCTGGAGGAGAGGGTGTTGCGTTGCAGGGCTGAAGGGATAGTGCATGTGATGGTGGATCCCGGGTTCGGGTTTGGCAAGACGATTGACCACAACTTTGAGCTGCTTCGGGGACTTGAACGGTTGAAACTGCAGGATGCACCGCTGCTGGTGGGTCTTTCGAGAAAATCCATGATCCAGAAGGTTTTGGGTGTTTCAGCGGACGATGCGCTGAACGGCACAACGGTATTGCACACCATCGCCCTCCTGCGAGGTGCTGACATCCTTCGGGTGCACGATGTACGGGAGGCTCGTCAAGCCGTTACCCTGGTTAGCAGATCATGATCCACTTATAAAAAAAGTCCCGCCAGTGGCGGGACTTTTCGATATTGTTATCGATGTCAGTTTCCCGGCTGGAACTGGCTCATGTCCATTCCCGGCATCGTTGAGTCTTTCACTTTTACGATTTCGATGTCGAAGATCAGCGGCTCGTAAGGTTTGATCACTGCGCCACCACCTTGTCTTCCATAAGCCATGGAGGATGGAATGATCAAACGGCCTTTGCCGCCTTCCTTGAAATGGGAGATGCCCTCGAGCATACCCGGGATCGCACCTGACTGTTTTGACCAGCAGTAGAAAGGCTCCAGCGGATGTTTCTGTTCTTGCTTGGTGGTGTCGGTGTTAGAATCGAAATACTTGCCTTCGAGGGTGTAGCCGCTGTAGTTCACGCCGACATATTTCCCGGAATCAGCCGCAAGGCCATTGCCTTCAGAGATGACTTCGATGTAGACATTGTTGATTTTTTTAACATTCAGCTTTTTCACGGCGATGTACTTCTCGATCCGGGATAATTCACGCTTGAAGACGCCTTCTTCTTCTTTCATGACATCTTCCTGGACGCCTGCCATACCATTTGCGATGGTATCGAGGATCTTGATCGTCATTTTGATCTTGGATCCTTTTTTCAGGAACGGAGGCATTTGAGCGGGATTCTGTTTTGCCAGCGTATCGTAGTATTGATAAGTCACCAGGCTATCCCCCACCCTCAGTTTGGTGAGTACTTCAGAGAAGTCATGGAACCTTGGATTGCTGTCGACCATATCATATCCGGGGATGGTCTCATAAGAAGAGCCCAATACGGAGTCGTTGTAGGTCAGCTTGTAATTGAACTTTACGATCGTACCCGGTTTCAGGGTATCGCTTTTTTTTGCGGCATCCTTGGAATTGGCGCCGGGGAAGATCTTGTAGCTTAATCCTGACTTGGTCTTTTCGAAGCCGACCATTTCGCAGGATATCGCAAACATGGCAATGATGATCGCTAACAGCGATGTTTTTTGTGTCATTATGGGTGGTTTGGTTTGAGTTCGGAGTTATATTCTTTGAGTGCTTCTTTAAAACTACGGATGTTTTCTTCTATGGACTCGGCGCTTCTGCCTCCTGCGGCGTTGTAATGTCCGCCACCATCGAAATGTTTTCTGGCAAAACCATTGCAGTCGAACTCATCCTTGCTTCTGAAAGACCAGCGCCTTTCTTCATCACGATCGATCAACAGGGCTGCAAAGCGGATTCCTTTAATGGATAGGGGATAATTCACGATGCCTTCCGTGTCCCCGGTTCTGATATGATACCTCAGGATATCGGCTTTGGATATGTAAATCA
>CAJBPC010000679.1 GCA_903957405.1 uncultured bacterium
ATGCCAATGCATCCGAGCATGGCGCCCGCATGATGGCGATGGACAAGGCATCTGAAAACGCGAACGAACTATTGAAATCACTCAAGGTCACGTACAACAGCGCCCGTCAGGCAGCCATTACCACGGAGCTCTCAGAGATCGTCAGTGGTGCGGCCGCACTGCAGGGGTGATGCACTGGAAACCGGGAATTCGTCCATGTTGATTGAAAATGCCATTGATCGTCCTGCATCTATGGGGCTTTCATCAGTTCGGCGGTTGATCCGATCGCATGCTTTGGTTCTAGGATTTGTCCTTGAAACCTAAATGGCTCGGTGTCTAAGGGGTGGCATGCGAAATAAGATGTCGAGGGTCACGAAGGGATGTCTTGCACCCAGTCATCGTCGAACCTGTCACCGGCGTCAACCGTGGGGCATGCCGATACGAAAGGCTTCACGTCAGTGAAGGGTGTTTCGAAGGTCTTTTTATGACAATGGAACCTTCATGTTGCTGTGCTCTGTCTTTCAATCCGGATCTTTTCCTGGAAAGCCTTGGGAACGGTCCCGAATGGAGCAGACATGGTTCTCGATGGACATCAAAAGGATCTTGACTTTTATACGGGGCATTTCTTCCGATCGGCGATCGTATATTAGCAGACACTGAAAAGCGCCATACCAGATAAGGGAATCCGAGATCATCCATGACCAATCACATAGTACCAGACACTACCAATCATCCCCCGACTTCCTGATGGACATTTCAAATATCATCACCCATATCGAGGCGCTTATTTTCGCCAGTGAGAAGCCGCTGACGGCCCTTGATATCGTAGAACTGATCAACAACGCCTTCGGCTTCATGGAGGATAAGATCACCCTGGATCAGGTGGAAACTTCAATAGAAGGCATCTGTGAAAAATACGGTGAGGAGTTCTATCCTTTTGAATTGCGGCAGAGCGGAGGAGGATGGCAGTTCCTCACCAAACGGGCATACCACAAGACCATTGCACAACTCAACGGCGACAAGTTCCTGAAGCGGCTGTCAAATGCAGCACTCGAGACACTTGCCATCGTGGCATACAAGCAGCCGATCACCAAGTCGGAGATCGAGTCGATACGGGGCGTGAATTCCGACTACAGCGTGCAAAAGTTGCTGGAGAAGGAACTGATCATCATCAGTGGGCGCAACGAGGCCCTACCCGGAAAGCCCCTGGTCTACAGCACTTCCAGAAGTTTCATGGATTATTTCGGGATCAATACCCCAGATCAGCTGCCAAAGATCAGTGAGGTACTTGCCGATCAGATCGTGGAGCCGACGCTGGTCAATGCCGACCACTTCGATGTCGAGGATGGGAATGTCCTCCTGGTAAGCGAGGAAGGTGAGTTGATCGTACAGACCGAAGAAGCGATACGATCTTCAGAACCGCCCGGCGATGAAGGTTCAGGGATGATGGCGGATGATGCTCCCTCCGAAGATTCCGACAATGGCGAAACTGGCGGGGGAGAGCCTGGTCCGGAAGAGGATGAACATCAAAGCTGACCGGCAGCGCTCTTCCGAAGGGATGACCGCGTTGCGATGATCCTCCCGGTACAATTCATCCGGAACTGTTCTTAACTCATTCACGAAGCTGCGCAGACCACGAGTCTGACAGGATAAATCATTCGCATGACAAAGCACGTGCCAGCGCTTTCAGAACAACAACTCGCCGGGATCGCGAAGGAATTCGGGACTCCCGTATACGTCTATCACTCGGAACACATCGCGCATCAGTACGGTCATTTGCAGAAGGCATTCGCCAAGTCTGCCGTGCGGTTTTTTTATGCTTGTAAGTCGCTGACGAACATCAACATCCTGAAATATATCCAGCGCCTGGGTGCAGGGCTTGACTGCGTCAGCATCAATGAAGTCATGCTCGGGATGAAAGCCGGGTTCGAGGCGGAAAAAATCATTTTCACGCCAAATTGTGTCGACCTGGATGAGTATATCGCAGCCAAAGAACTCGGTGTGCACATCAACATCGACAACATATCGATCCTGGAGCAGTTCGGCAACCGTTTTGGGAACAGCTATCCTGTTTGCATACGGCTCAATCCGCATATCATGGCTGGCGGGAATTTCAAGATCTCCACCGGGCATGTCGACAGCAAGTTCGGGATCTCCATACACCAGATCAGGCATATTGAGCGGGTCGTGAAATCCACGAATATCCGCGTCAGCGGCATTCATATGCATACCGGCAGTGAGATCAAGGACGTCGGTGTGTTCCTGGAAGGACTCGAGGTGATGTTTCAGATGGCGAAGCATTTCCCAGATCTGACGTTCATCGATCTGGGCAGCGGGTTCAAAGTGCCATATAAAACCGATGATGCCGAGACGGACATCAAACTGCTCGGTGCCAGGGTGGCCGAAGCATTTGCGCAACACGAGAAGGAGACCGGCAAAAAACTCGAGGTCTGGTTTGAGCCCGGAAAATATCTCGTGAGCCAGTGCGGATATTTTGTCGTCAAGGCTAATGTCATCAAGCAGACACCCGCGACGGTTTTTGTCGGCGTGAACAGCGGCTTCAACCACCTGATCCGTCCGATGTTCTATGACTCCTACCACCATATCGTGAATATCTCGAACCCGGAAGGGCCGGAGCGCATCTATACCGTCGTGGGAAACATCTGCGAGACAGACACCTTCGCCTGGGACAGAAAGCTGCATGAGGTACGCGAGGGCGACCTCCTGGTGTTTTACAATGCCGGTGCCTATGGCTTCGAAATGAGTAGCAATTTCAATTCGCGCCTGAAGCCTGCGGAAGTGCTTGTCATCAGCGATGAAGCGAAGCTCATTCGCAAGCGGCAAGTGTTTGAAGACTTGTTACATGGACAGGTGGAAGTGCTATAGACCGAAAAAATAACGCTTTCGTGAAAACCGGCGATGACCTGCAACCGGGCGCCTTGCCACCCGCATCATTTTCGCCGGCGAAACCGCTGTAATGGCCGATGCGGTCAGCAGATCCTCGGCAACTGGTCTCCGGGTAGGAAACTCACCACACGTTTTCCCCCAATACGGCTGTTCATGATCACTTTGCCCGGATGGTCCTCCTTGACCTCCCCGATGATGGACGCATGCCGTCCCGTTTCGGACTGCCGTAGCAACCCGATCATTTCCTCTGCGACTTCCTTTTTGACCACCGCGATGAAAATCCCTTCGTTGGCGACATACAGCGGATCGAGGCCGAGCATGTCGCAGGCGGCCTCCACCTGTTCATCGATCGGGATCGATCGCTGATGGATCAGAATCCCTTTTCCGGAGCTGCCCGACAGCTCGTTCAGGGTGGATGCGAGTCCCCCCCGGGTGGGATCCCGCATGAATCGGATGTCATTCCCGAAACGATCCAGCAATGTCATGACCACATGGTTCAGCGGTGCAGAGTCGGTTTGGATCGTCGTCTCGAACTGTAAACCTTCTCGCAGGCTCATGATGGCGATGCCGTGCGCCGCCAGCCGTCCGCTGATGACGATCCTGTCACCCGCAACGACATAACGGTGATGGATACGCGCTTTTGGATGCACGATGCCGATGCCGGATGTGTTTATGAATATCCCGTCGCCTTTGCCTCTTTCGACCACTTTGGTGTCACCCGTGACGATCTGTACGCCGGCGATATCAGCCGCATCCCGAATGCTTGTGAGGATGTTCCGGAAATCAGACATCCGAAGGCCTTCTTCCAGGATCAGGCCAAGCGACAGGTATTTCGCCTTTGCGCCGCACATGGCGAGGTCGTTCACCGTCCCGTTCACGGCCAGGTCGCCGATGTTGCCGCCGGGAAAGAATACGGGGGATACGACATAACTGTCGGTGCTGAACGACAACCTTCCTTCCAGTTCGAAACTCGCGCCGTCATGTTGTTGGTCGAGCAGATCGTTCCTGAAGAGGTCCAGCACCGTGTCGTTCAGCAGATCATGCATCAGCTTCCCACCACCACCATGGCCGAGGGTGATGATGTCGAAATGAGTGTCTGGTATCGGGCAGGAGAAAGACATGGGCGATGGGTGCGATGTTTTTAATGAATTGTTTGAAAAAATCTATTGGATTGTGCTGTTCGATCATAGGGGTTGTGCTGCTATCGATCCGATGGCGCCGTAGTAGTGGTAGTATGCGGCACAGGCGCCTTCGCTGCTGACCATTGGCGCTCCCAGCGGATGCTCCGGCTTGCATGCCTTGCCGAAGTTCGGGCAATGGACAGGTTTTTGCAGGCCTTTCATGATGTCTCCGCTGATGCAGGATGCGTTCTCCGTGGCCGGGAGGATGTCGATGTTGAATTTCAGACGGGCATTATGCATGGCGTATTTGTCATTGACTTCATATCCGCTCCGGGGGATGTTCCCGATGCCGCGCCATGGCCTGTCAGCAATGTCAAAGACCTCCTTCAGGGTCTGTCGGGCGATCCTGTTGCCTTCGCGCTGCACATAGCGTGCATACTGGTTTTCGAGTCTCCAGGTGCCCGCTTCCAGTTGACGGATCGACATGAGTATCCCCTGCAGGAGATCGACCGGTTCGAATCCGGTGATCACAACGGGAGTCTTGTATCTTTCGACGATCGGCTCATATTCATGCATTCCCATGATGGTGCACACATGCCCGGCTGCGAGGAATGCATCGATGCGATGCTCCGGATCCGAGAGGATGGCTTCCATGGCCGGCGGTACAAGCACGTGAGATGCCAGGATGCTGTAATTCCGGATGCCCTTCCGGAATGCATGGATGACACTCAGCGCGTTGGCCGGGGCCGTCGTCTCGAAGCCCACCGCGAAGAAGACGACCTC
>CAJBPC010000680.1 GCA_903957405.1 uncultured bacterium
CATTCTCAAAAAGAAATGATCGTACCCGCATCGGATGCACTTTCACCGGCACATCCCGTTGGAAAACTTCAAACCCCTGGGCGCACGACATATCAGATGGCCACCGCCGCGTGCATGATGAATCAACATCCATCTATTGCAAGCATTCAATACAGCTGATCGCTAATAATGACAATGCCCGTGCGAAATCCAGTCATATATGTAGCATCCGCGGAGATAATTTGCCGCATTCAGCCTAGCACTGATCGGGTTTCATATGCATTTTCAGCGGGGGCTATCGAATCATTGGTGGCGTTGCCCTACACTTAAAATTGTATCAGGTTCTTCAAAGGGACGGC
Organism: uncultured bacterium; assembly: GCA_903957405.1. GTDB lineage: Bacteria > Bacteroidota > Bacteroidia > Chitinophagales > Chitinophagaceae > Pollutibacter. The sequence goes on from CAJBPC010000680.1 coordinate 339, forward strand.
CGGTCAATATGCCGATCAAGTTTTATAAGACATCGTGGGGGGAATAGAAAAAGGAGGGCGATTGCCCTCCTCTTTGCTTTTATGATATCAGACGCGGATCAGTACCCGGTATTTTGAACCAGTTTTTTGTTCACGTCCATCTCCCTTTGCGGGATCGGCATGATCAGTTTAGGAGAGTTCCAGGCAAAGGTTCCGACGGATTGCTGCAAACGCTTCGCCTCAGGAATGGTGTGTCCCTCGAAAGCCAGTTCGAGTTTCCTTTCCTTGGTGATGGCGTCGAGTGTTAGAGCTGCCAAGGGTTGAAGTCCTGCGCGGGCACGGATGATGTTGACATCTGTCAAAGGAGCAGCGCCAACGGATGTGCTGTTGCGGAAGTTGGCTTCAGCGCGGGTCAGGTACATCTCGGCGAGACGAATGACCGGCACATCACCGAAGCGGTCCAGATGCTTCATGGTATAGTAGTTGCCTCCGGAGAGCACAAAATAGTTCCGCTTGTCACCCGCTTCGTACTGTGCGATATGTGCAGCCTTTATCTTACAGTCACTGCGTCCTGCCGTTCCGGGCATGCCACCGATGGTCCGACCGAAATACGTATTGATCGAATTTGCGCCATCCTGTGCGGTTACTTTGATGCCGAACAGGTATTCTGACGGCATGGCCCCGCCGTTGTTGATGAACGTGAACCACAACCTGGTGAAGTCTGAATTCAACGTACGGCCACTGCCCGCGATCACGCGGTTTGCTGCTGCGCCGGCTTCTGTGTAGTTTTTATTCATCAGGTGTACGCGCGACAGCATTGCGGCCGCTGCCCACTTGTTGGCATAGAACCCATTGGAAGAAGGCAGCAGAGATTCCGCTTTTGTCAGATCAGCAATCACCTGGTCATATATGGCTTTGACCGAAGCGCGAGCCTTGTAGTCTTCATCTGTTATGCCACGGGTAGGTGTCAGCACCAGGGGAACACCGGGGTTCGTATTGGCATCCCCATCACCTACTGATTTGGCGAAAAGACGCACCAGTTCGAAGTAATTGATCGCTCTGATGAATAGCGCTTCTCCTTCGACTGAATTCTTCTTCGCAGGCGATGACGTGACTTTATCGAGGGCGCTGAGCACGTTGTTGCTGCGGTTGATCGTGTTGTATGCAGCCGCCCAAGTGCCGGTGGCAAAGGAATTGTTAGAGACCATGAGTCCGTTGTAGGCATCATTGAGGCCGGCGAAAGTGCCGGTGAAGTTGATGTCGGCGGAGTTACACATCAGGTCGTTGAGGACCATGATCTCACCTCCATAACCGGCTGCACTTTGCAGACCATCATATGCACCGATCAGGGTGACCAATACATCCCCTTCTGTATTGAGGGCTCTTTCCTCCGAAATGCTCTGGTACGGCCCGATGTCGAGCCGCTTCTCGCAACCGACAGAGAGGATACCCGAGGCCGCGATGACCGTCAGATACTTTCCTATTTGCATATTGTGAAATTTCATGTGCTGAGATTATTTGTATTAGAAATTAACATTGATGCCCACCAGGAAAGTACGAGGCTGGGGCGGGGTATAGAAATCATTACCCTTGGCAATGTTTGAGTCGAAGGAGTCAGCGTTGACTTCAGGATCCCAATATGGATACTTGGTGAAGGTCATCAGGTTCTGGGCTGACACATAAAGCCTCAGCTTCTCCATCCTGACTTTCTTCAGCATGCTGCCGGCGAAAGTATAACCGAACGTGATGTTCCTAAGGCGCATGTATGCTCCGTCGACGATATAACGACTGCTGGCCTGTGATCCGTTGACCCTGTAGAGCCTAACCTGAGGGATGTCGGTGATATCACCTGGCTTCCTCCAGCGACCCATCTGGTCGATCGTGTTGTTATCTTCGTACAGCATACTGGCGGAAGAATAACGACCCATACCGAAGATGTTGTTTTGGTTACCGGCAACACCGTTGAAGAATACAGAAAGATCGAAACCCTTGTAAGAGAAGTTATTCGTGAACCCATAGATGAAATCTGGATTGGGATCACCTACGACAATGCGCTGCGCTTCGCTGTAGATGGCCGTTGTCGCCCTGTCGCGGGTTCCGTCAGCCTTGAGGGTATTCTTGTAGAACAATGCGTTACCATTTGCGGGATCCACACCGGCAAACTCCGGAGTGAAGAAAACACCCACATTATACCCTTCTTCCACACGGTTCATGCTGCTGACACCACCTTCGATGATCTGTCCCTGAATATCCGTGACCTTGCCCTTGTTCAGTGCCAGATTCACGTTGGTGGACCATTTGAATTTACCAACAAGATTCTGGGTGTTCAAAACGAATTCCCATCCTTTGTTCTCCAACTTGCCCACGTTCCTCACCTGACTGGCGAAGCCTGTTGATGTTGGGATATTTACGTTCAACAAAAGACCAGTGGTGTTCTTCGTGTAGTAGTCGATCTCACCCGTGACACGGTTGTTGAACAGACCGAAGTCAAGGCCGATGTCAACCTGTGTGGTTGTTTCCCAGCTCAAATCAGGGTTGGACAGCTGAGAAGGACGCTGACCGGCAGCACCTGCGTATCCGGCATCTCCAGTAAAGAGTCCCAATTGTGGGAAGTTGCCGATCTCAGCATTACCCACGATGCCATAAGACGCGCGGAGCTTCAGGAAGCTGACCACGTCGAGGTTGCGCATGAACTTCTCGTTGGTGATGATCCATCCGGCAGATACTGCTGGAAAGAAACCCTGACGGGAATTCTTACCGAACCTGGAGGACTGATCAATACGTCCGCTCAAAGAGAGGATGTAGTTGTCCATGAACGTGTAGTTCGCACGGGCGAAATAAGAAAGAAAGCGGAAATCAGACTGGGAAGATGAACCGCCTGACTTGGTGGCCGCACTGGCGATCTTGGTGTAGGAATTGGACGGAAAATCCGTTCCTTCCGTGAAGTTGTACTTGGCCTGCGACTCCTGATACTGCATACCAAGGGTTGCATTCAGGTTATGCGCCTTCTTATTGTAATTGTACGTGAGATAATTGTTCGTATTGAAATTGGTGATGAAGGCAGAGTTATTGCTGCCGACACCGCGTGATGCACGGGTTTGGTTGCGGATGGTCTGTGATTGGAAGTATCCTTCCTCATTTTGACTGAGGTAGTCGACTCCGAATTCAGACCTGAAATAGAGCCCCGGAAGGATCTTCGCTTGTGCGTAGGCGTTACCGAAAGTCCTGTACACGTCCTGTGTGTATTTCGCATACTTCACAGAAAGGAGGGGATTATAGTAAACGGGGATGTTGACGTCACCAGGAGGTGTTCCCGCATCGAGTCCTGTGTTCGGGTCGATGAAAGGCGTCATCGGCATGAGTGCAATGGCTTGCAGCGGGTTTGAGAAGGCATTATCGTCAGGAAGACGCCTATTATAAGTACGCGACAAGCTGAGTGAAACACCAAAATCCAGCCAGTCATTGGCTTTTTGATCAAGGTTCAGTCGACCCGTGGAACGCACCAGTTTGTTACCTACGATCGTACCGGACTGCTCCAGGTGCTGGAAGGAAGAAAAGAACTTCGTTTTGTCGGTACCACCGCGGATCTGCAGATCTGCCTGGCGGTATGGTCCTTTTTGGAATACGACATCCTGCCAATCATAAGTTTTCTTTGGATCCTTTGACCACTCGCCGTAGCTGTAATAGTCCATGACGTCATTCTTCACGTAGGTCGTCCAGCTGTCAGGATCGGCCGGATTGGAACCATCGAGGTTATCGCGATACAGCGCACCTTCGAGGATCAGTTCAGCATACTGCTCAGAATTGAGCATATCCAAACGCTTTGTAGCTTCAGCATAACCTGTTTGCACGTTCAGTGTCACATTGGTCTTGCCGGCCTTTCCGCGCTTGGTGGTGATGAGCACCACACCATTGGCGGCACGGGCACCATAGATCGCACCCGCTGACGCATCTTTCAATACTTCCATGGATTCGATGTCGTTGGGGTTGATGTCCGTGAGCGGGTTCATATCACCACCATAAGAGCTCTGGTCATTCGCCGTCATCGGTATGCCATCGAGTACAAAAAGCGGCTGGCTGCTGGCGCTGATGGAGGAGTTGCCCCTTACCCTAACGGTAACAGCTTGACCCAGTTTACCGGATTGTGCGTTAACGAAAACCCCGGCTGCCTTACCTTGAAGGGCCTGGTCAACACTCGCCAACGGCACATTCTCAATATCCTTAGCCTTCACACGGGCGATATTACCCGTGAGTTCACGCCTGATCTGCGATCCACCGAAACCCGTAACCACCACTTCTGAAAGGGCTTTGGTGTCGGGTGACAGGGATATCTGCATGGCCGCGCCTGTGACAGGAATCTCGCGCTGCTCGAAACCTACCGCGGACACCACCAGCACATTGCCCGGTGATGCGGAAATAGAGAAATTACCCGAAGCGTCGGTAGCAACCGCATTCGAAGTTTTTTTAACTGTGATGGTGGCTGAAGGTACCGGACTTCCGCTTTCGTCCGTAACCTTGCCCTTGACCGTGATGTTCTGTGCCATGACCGTCGCAGACATGAACACCCACATCAGAAATGTCTGAAGCAGAGTTTTCTTCATAAACGTTGATTTAGCTTTGGTGCTAACTTAAAATTAACACAAAGGGTTTTAAAAATAAAAAAGTCATGTTCTTGTAACAGATAATAGGATTTTAAAAGGAATACCCACAAAAAAGAACTTATTTGAAGGTCAAATACAAATATGTATCAATTTCACCAAAATATATTATATGTTAAAAAATTACATATGATAAATGAAACACCATTAAGATAACTTTTTGTTAACAACATCAAATGTAAAGGAAAGTTTCGTAAAATTTATGACTGCAAACCCTGAAAAAAAATTCCCCGGAGCAAAAGCCGGGGAATATACCAATTGTAAACCTATGAACGATTTTATAGAGCCGCCATGAAAAAACCATGACGGCTGTGGTCTGAAATTTTGTATGCAGCGGGACGAAATGCTTTTCTACAATATGAATTTATTTTAAACTACGATAACATAGGAAGCAAAGGTGGAATTTATGACAATTGTCACTAATAAACCCACTCGTTTCCGCCAGATGGGCGAATCACAAACGTTTCCTCGCAGAATTTTCGTACCTTCATCAAGTATCGA
>CAJBPC010000681.1 GCA_903957405.1 uncultured bacterium
CGTTTGGAAATGAGGAAGATAATTCGCTGCAGGATCATCCAAAGATTTGATCTTCCCCTCATCCAACGCGATACCTATCAATAGCGAAATGATACTCTTCGCCGCAGAAAAAGAACCACTCAGCCTTATGCTATCGTACCCATCCCAATAGCGCTCATACAATAACTTACCATTACGGATCACCAAAAAGGCATGCGTGTCGTTGGAATCAATGACCGGCATAAAGTCAGTTGCAATCTCCGACTGATTGAATAGACTATCATATGGCCAGGATTGAGGCTTATCAGACTTTTCGACCTTTCTTGTAGGATGAGTCTCGTGATCATGTATCGAATGAACACCCCACATCACATAATTCCGTAAGTGAGAAAAGGACTTGGTGAACGTAAGTCCAAAGAGTACTGACAATAGCCCAATAAGAAGAAAAATGATTTTTTTCATACCTCCAATATATTTGTAAAATCCATCTCTAAGATAAATTTTGCAATTGTCATTTCAATGAAAGGCATCAAAAACCTCATAGGCCCTTCTGACTAACCCTTTGTCCCCCAAAAAATCAACCCATTTTTAACCCTTAAATGAGTCTCCTTGCCTGTTTTATATTGATTTCCAATTTCCCCACAGAAGACTGCCTAAAAAATGTGATCATGAAAAGTTAGATATTTATTGTGAAAAAAATATATCACTATATTTATCATCAAACATAGCCAATGCCTCCAACGAATACATTCGATGCCATCGTGGTCGGCTCCGGGATTTCCGGAGGTTGGGCCGCAAAAGAACTCTGCGAGAAGGGCCTGAAGACCCTCGTACTCGAAAGAGGCCGGAATCTGGAACATATCAAAGACTATACTGATACGGAAAAAAATCCATGGGAACTGACGCATCGCAACCACAAAACTCAAGAGGATACTGAAAATTCTCCCATCCAAAGCAAATGCTATGCGTACGATGAAGTATCTAAAAAATTCTTTGTCAACGATAAGGAACATCCTTACAACCAGGTGAATCGGTTCGACTGGATCAGGGGAAACCATGTAGGGGGACGATCCATCATGTGGGGAAGACAATGCTATCGTTGGAGCGATCTGGACTTTGAAGCCAATGCTAAAGACGGTTATGGTTCCAATTGGCCGATACGTTATAAGGATATCGCACCCTGGTATAGCTATGTCGAGAAATTCGTGGGCATCAGCGGCTCAAAAGAAAATCTTGCTCAACTTCCTGATGGTGAGTTTCTGCCAGCCATGGAGATGAACTGCGTAGAAAAAATGGTAAAAAATAACCTGAAAAACAAACTGGGACGAGATGTAATCATTGGACGAACAGCCAACCATACCGCCAAAGTAGGTACCCGAGGCCCTTGTCAGTATCGCAATAAATGCCACCAGGGATGCCCTTTCAGCGGATATTTCAGCTCAAACTCTGCCACGCTTCCCGCTGCAGCTGCCACGGGAAACCTAACACTTCGGGCAAATTCAATCACCACTGAGGTCATCTATGACAAAGAAACCAAAAAGGCAAAAGGAGTCCGCATCATCGACTCCGAAACAATGCAAACAGAAGAATTCTTTGCTAAAATTATCTTCCTGAACGCATCAACATTGGGCACGGCTCAGATCCTCATGATGTCAGTTTCCGATGCATTTCCTAACGGGCTCGGCAATGGCAGCGGCCAGATTGGACATAACCTTATGGACCACCACTATGGGGTGGGTGCCTCCGGAAACTTCGACGGATTTCAAGATCAGTATGTATATGGCAAAAGACCAAATGGCATTTACGTCCCCCGCTTTCGTAACCTCGACGGGGGTTCCTCTGCCGGCTATCTTCGTGGTTTTGGCTTCCAGGGCGGAGCATCACGCCAACGAGGCTCCTTCGACGGCATCGGAGTTGATTTAAAAGAAGCCATGACAGAACCCGACCAATGGTCAATGGGATGGGGATCATGGGGGGAACAACTGCCACACTTTGATAATAAAATATCTCTAAACACAGAGAAAAAAGATAAATGGGGACTGCCCACATTGGATATCGACTGCACGTTTAGAGACAATGAAAGAAAAATGCGCGTCGACATGATGAATAGTGCCGCAGAAATGCTTGAAGCAGCTGGTATAAAAAATGTCAAAACTTACGATAATAATCCAGCCCCGGGAGTCTGCATCCATGAAATGGGAACGGCTCGCATGGGAACAGATCCCAAAGACTCTGTTCTGAACAAATGGAACGCCATGCATGAAGTTCCTAATGTCTATGTTACTGACGGAGCCTGCATGTCATCCTCTGCCTGCCAAAATCCTTCCATCACATACATGGCCCTTACTGCAAGAGCAGCCGACCATGCAGTGAGTGAACTTAAAAAAATGAATCTCTGACCTTATTCCATCTTATCGGGTATCTGATAAAATTTTTAATGTGTCGATAGTACACAAATTTTTACTTTTGCCGGATGAATCCAGAACAGCTCCGGCTGGTCGCCAATGCATCAAAGCACATTCCGCTAGAATTATGGGGGCCATACGTAAGTGAGAGACAATGGGGTACCGTTCGTGAAGATTATGGAGAATGGGGCGATGCCTGGGGTTATTTTCCTTTCGAACAATCGCACTTCCGCACCTACCGATGGGGAGAGGACGGCATTGCAGGCATTTCTGACTACTTCCAGAATCTCTGTTTTGCAATATCCCTTTGGAACGGAAAAGACAAAGTGCTCAAAGAACGTCTCTACGGACTCGGTAATTACAAGGGCAACCACGGCGAGGATGTAAAAGAACTTTATTACTACCTCGACAACCTTCCTTCTCATTTTTACATGGAGTACCTCTACAAGTACCCTCATAAAGAATTCCCGTATGAAAGATTAATGCATGAAAACGCTCGCCGTTCCAGATTAGAACCCGAGTTTGAAATCCTTGACACCGACGTTTTCGATAATGATGCATACTTTGACGTCAAGGTCACCTATGCCAAAGAAGACTCAAGTGACATTGGCATACGCATTTCAATTACTAACCGAGGCGCGGAAAAGGCGGATATAACCGTACTTCCTACCATCTGGTTTTACAATCGTTGGCAATATGACCCAACACATCCCATGCCGTCAATTACCGCGAGGGATAAATCTTCCGTCATTGCAGAACACCACCGCCTAGGCTCCTACCATTTGTTTTTTGATAAACCCGAC
>CAJBPC010000682.1 GCA_903957405.1 uncultured bacterium
AAGAACAATCCGGTTTGAACGGCGCCATGATCCTCATACACATCGGTACGGACCCAAGAAGGATTGATAAACTCTATGATCGGCTGCCGGATCTGATTCGCGTCCTGAAAAAAAGGGGATACCGGTTCCTGCGGGTGGATGAGCTCCTCCAACGCCATTAAAAACTCACTTCCGCGTTGGGCCGGCATTTGGGGGAACCGGCCTCCCGCATGGGTCGCCCATCCCATTCGGTTATCCCCGGAAGGGATGATGACTCACAAAAGATCCTTCAAAAAGAGACCATCACCCAATACTGCCTACCACTATTGCAGCAGTACGGTTAAAATATCCATTTCATTTGAGTTCAACCACCATCTCAATTTCGACTGCGATATTATTCGGCAGTGCATTCACCCCGACGGAGGTCCGCGCATGACGGCCCCGGTCACCGAACAGATCCACCATCAGGTTTGAAAATCCGTTCATGACCGCCGGTTGTTGCGTGAAGCCATCGGCACAGTTGACCAGTCCGGTCACTTTCACGATCCGCTTGACACGGTTCAGGTCGCCTACAAGCCCTCGCAATGTAGAGATAAGGGAAATGCCGGTGAGGCGTGCAGCCTCCTGCCCCTGTTCAACGCTTAAATCCTTGCCGAGCTTGCCAAAGACCTGCCCACCCTCCGGCTTGTCGGGACCATGACCGGAAAGGAAAACCAGATTGCCGACTTGAACGTATTTCACATAGTTCGCGATGGGTGCGGATGGCTGTATGAGTCGGATATTGAGCGCGCTGACGCGCTCTTCCGGATTCACCACATCCTCGCGCGGAAGAAAAATCAGGCATACAGGCGTTTTGACGAGAATATCCCTTCCGGTATCTTTCATACTGCCGTCGGCAGCGTTGAATGCAAACACCTGAACCTTATGTTCGTCCTGGCTGGCGACATACACAAATTTCCCGTCAGGTGTGAAATTGAAATTCCGCGGCTTTTTCAACACGGGTTGGTGCCTGACTTTTTTCAATGTGCCATCGCCCTGCACTGCGAATACGGTGATCTCATTGGAGCTGATCCGGTTGGATGTCAGCAGCCAGCGCCCGTCAGGCGACAAATGGATGTCTCCGCTGCCTTTTGCAGCCGATCTTGCCGTATCCGCAAGGATCGACTGAACCAGTGTGAATGCATCCTGCCGGACAAGGAATACATCGACCATCGCAGTCAACTCATTGATGAGATACATGTGGTCACCCTTGCTGTTGAAGACCAGATGCCGGGGCCCGCTGCCCGGCGCCACGTTGATCACCTGCGGTTGCTCATCTATCAGCCCGTCTGCATAGATCCGATGCCGATACACCCTGTCGCCACCGAGGTCTGTCACATAAAGAAAATGCTGGTCATGCGAAACCGTCACCTGATGGGCATGGGAGGCTTCCTGCCTGCTCTTGTCTGGGCCGCTTCCATTATATTTTATATGTTGCGCAATGGGTTCGAGCCTGCCATCGACGGTCTTGAATACACTCAGGCTCCCGGAGCCGTAGTTCGCGGCATAGACCGTGGCGGAGGCTTCGCGATATGCCACATGGCAGGGCCCGTTGCCGGTGACTGGTGAACTGTTCAGCAATTCATATTCCCCCCTGGCATTGCGACGAAACGCCGCAACGGCGCTTTTTGCCTGGCCTTCCTCCCGGACGGAGAACATCCTTGACCGGTCAGCGGATATCGCAAGGAAAGAACTGTTCGGATTTTGAATCACATACCGCGGAACGGAACGATTTCGGAGGGTGTTGACATCCATGACCTCAATGCCCGGATTACCTTCCTTGGTATAGGATCCGATGATCAGTTCATACGCCGTGTCAATCAATGGATTCTGCAACAGGCTGTGAAAAAGAAACAGGAGGATGGCAGGCATCTTACATGCGTTTTTAAGTGAATAAATAAAAGATCATGACATGTCCGGATGCAAATACCGGCCACTATATTGACCCGTCCGAAGATATGAAAATGTGTGAGGAATACAATGCCGCATGAGCCATTCAAAGCTTTCTGGCGATCAGCAGCAATGTCGGGCCGGTAAGGTCAAGGATCCTGGTGGATTTTTTATCCCATCGATTCAGTTCGCCGAGCAGGTTGTCGAAAGGTGTCGAAGTGATCAGAAAAGGGCTGGATGCAAATGCGTGTTCGTAGAAATCCACGGAGATCATATTGGGATGTACCATGCCCCATAATTTGCTGAAATGTGCGGGATGCGCGCGCCTGAAAGCCTCGGATCCATTGGGGGATTCCATGATGAAATAGCCTCCATCCCGCAATAACGACATGCCCAGGTCGATCATCCGTTTCGGAGAAGGCAGGTGTTCTATCACATGGGAGCTGTAAAACACGTCGTTGCCGCCTTCCAGCATCGACTCATCTGTTTTGATGTCCAATCCCAGGTGCCGGTTGCCGTATGCGGCACGGGGCGCTGAGATCTCATAACTGCGGCAGTCGATACCGGATTGCCTGAACTGGTAACTCTGATATCCCCAACTGCAGCCATAGTCGATCATCCTGACGGATGTCGGAGGCTTCTCCGGCAGGAGGATGCCGATGGCTTTGCGGTAGTGGTCGGCGTTCTTTTCTCCGAATCCGTCTGCGATCATCGCCTGCAGCTGTTTGGGATCCGGCAGCTCTGTGGTGATGCCGTCATCCTGGGCATAATCTGACTGGTAGAAACGCCGGCTTGCATCAGCATCGTCGGTGGGATGCCGGAACATAAGCCGGCAGTCGCGACAAAGAAAAAGTCTTGTGAAAAGATATTTTCGTTCAACCAGTTGCAGATTTTCACCTCCGCAACCGGGGCATGCCCGATGGGTGCGGTAGGCTGCTGCGCTTCTGGCCCAATAAGCGATCTTGTCTTGCAATGGCATCTGAAAGTATTCCGTAAGGTGACGACAAATGCAATGTACGACATCGGGGTCAAGCAACGGCTAGAAACGATATGGCCAGTCAGCACCCTTGATGATGTAATTGATCCTGTCGTAACGGTAAGCGCGGGTGAAGATGGGATACCGAAAAACGACCTTTAAAAAATAGTACCAGTCTTTCGTCTTCGGATTTCCCCTTCCGGTGCCCTCGACCGGATAAATGGGATCTCCACCGGGTAGTTCGTCGGCCCGGTAAGAGAGTTCCACAGCCTTGAACCCTCCATGGGAAAGCAGCAGGTTTTCATCCGGGTAACTGCCGCTGACATCATCGATATGGTCCGTGAATGTCTTTCTGAACGCCAGCTCAAGATCCATGCGAAGCCCTCGCGTGAGCCTGACTTCAACCCCACCACCCATGGGCAAAGACAGATTCATGTACCGGTGGGCGGGATTGTCGGGATATTGCGGCAGACCCTGCCCCTCTGTGGATAAAGGAAATAAATGATACCGTTTGCCGAGTTCGTCGGTTGTGAACGGATCGACCCTGAAGGCGGCAAGTCCGGCCACCAGGTAGGGCACGAAAGCGGTCTCCCGGCTGACGGTCAGGTTGATCCGTCCGGTGATTGACAGCTCCTGAAGCTCCGTGTCAAAATGCAGATTCCTCCGACGGGTGAAATAGGATGCATTGTGGCTGTCACTCCCGCCAAGCATTCCCCTGGTGTAAGAAAGGCTGACCGCAAAACGATCATCGGAAACATAGGTCACACCCGCCCCGAAAGCAAGCCGCATGCCGTGGGTGGTGATGTGCTTGTCCTTTAGTTCTCCCTGATAGTTGCTCCCCCCGACGGAGATGTCGGCGTAAAGTGTCTGGCAGTGGCTTTCACCTGCAGGGAAACACACAAAACAGCTCAGGAACAGCAAACATGCCCATATGCCGCTGCTCTTTCGGCATGTCTTATCAGTTGCGGATATTGCGTGCATGTGTGTTTCGTTGTTTTCCTGCGGCAGATGGTTCAGTAGGCATGTTTATCGCCGAAAAGAATCAGCCGGATCGTTTTGAGGATGATCTGTATATCCAACAGAAAACTCCAATTTTCCATGTACCAGATGTCTTTCTTGACCCTTTCTTCCATCTTGTTGCCGGTCAGATCGCCCCTGAATCCATTCGTCTGTGCCCATCCGGTTATGCCGGGTTTCAGAAAATGACGGACCATGTACTTGTTGATGATCATGCGGTATTCCTCCGTATGCCGGAGCATATGCGGCCTCGGGCCCACCAGGCTCATCTCCCCTTTCAGGACATTGAGGAACTGGGGCAGCTCGTCAAGGCTGCTGCGGCGAAGGAAAGCCCCGAGCCGCGTAA
>CAJBPC010000683.1 GCA_903957405.1 uncultured bacterium
ACGTCAACTTCAAAAAAACGGGTAAATAATTGAGGGTTAACTGATTAAGAGAACCAAACAAAGCAATTGTCGAGACGAAAATACTCCAATACTGAAGGGAGATATTTCCGAAGAATGGGACGAAAACAAGCGCCTCCAATCCGAGACCGGAATAATCCGGCCAAAAAAGGAATCAAAAAAAGACTGCTTTAAAAATGCTTATTTTAGAGCGTCCATATAAAAAACAAAAATGAAAAGACGACAGTTTGTTGGGTTTATTGGTAATACCAGCCTGTGTTTACTGGCTGGAAAATTACCGGCATATGCCACCGGGATGAAATCCGATCCCGCTTCGGAATTCCTTTTTGTGGAGGCGGAACAGTTCCTAAACCATGGTGGGTGGGAATTGGATCAGCAATCGATGGATCAGATGGGGTCACCTTATTTGCTGGCGCATGGCTTGGGAATACCTGTGGCAGATGCCACCACCAAAGTTGAATTTCCCTCTGCCGGCACGTACAGGGTTTGGGTGCGCACACGAGACTGGGTGGCACCCTGGAACGCACCCGGGGCGCCCGGTAAGTTTCAACTGAAGATCAATGGCAAAGCCCTGGAAGAGACATTTGGTACCAAAAGCGCCACATGGCACTGGCACGATGGCGGTATGGTGCGTGTGACCAGAAAGTCTACCCTTGCATTGCATGATCTGACTGGCTTCGAAGGACGCTGTGAAGCCATCCTGTTTTGTAAAAACACTGAGTTCGAACCGACGAATGACATCGAAAAACTCACGGAGTTTCGGCGAAAACTGATTGGGATGCCCGATAAACCGGAAGAATTCGGCGAGTTCGATCTCATCATATCGGGAGGTGGACTGGCGGGTACCTGTGCGGCCATTTCCGCTGCAAGGAATGGAGTCAAAGTGGCGCTCGTGCAAGACCGGCCGGTCCTTGGAGGAAATGGAAGTTCAGAAGTGCGTGTATGGCCAGAGGGTCATACGAACAAGTCCCTTTTCCCTCATGTGGGTGACATTGTAAATGAAATTCTTCCCCCCATCGTCAAAGGTCCGGGAGAAGTGTTCAATGGTGTGGCAGCAAACTATTATGATGATGCGCTGAAAATAAAAGTTGTCAAGGCTGAACCCAACATAACGCTCCTGTTGAACCACAGGGTGATCACGGTGGAAACGGAAAAAGATGTCATCAGATCGATCACCATTCAAAGTACGCTGACCTCCCGACAGCTCAGATTGAGGGGGAAATTATTTTCAGACTGTACCGGAGATGCGACCATCGGCTTTAAAGCCGGCGCAGATTTCGAATACAAGGTCGAACAGTTGATGGGGAGCTCCAATCTTTTCAATGTATTGGATGTGACAAATAAAGAAGATGTGCTGGCTTGTGAGTGCAAAGACAAAAGCGCTCTGGCCATGAAATGTGAAGTCGGAGACTTTGATCAACCGTTCCCACGATGCCCATGGGCGTTGGACTTGTCTGACAAGCCATTCCCCGGCAGAAAAGGGGTGAAAACATTTGGAAAGGATGGTCTTGATTCTTTCGCCAACATGTGGTATTGGGAAAGCGGATTCAATAAGGATCAGGTGACAGAAATTGAACGCATCCGCGACCACAATTTCAGGGCCATGTATGGCGCATGGGATGTCTTAAAAAATGTTGACAACATGTACCCGAAACACCGGCTGGGATGGGCCGCCTTCATCGCCGGGAAACGGGAGTCAAGGCGTTTAATGGGGGATGTCGTGCTGGACGCAAAGGATTTCAAAGAGCAACGGAAATTCGAAGATGCCGCATTCCCGTGCTCATGGCATGTCGATCTCCACACGCCAAAAAAAGAATTCAAGGAAGGATTCGAAGACATGGAGTTTGTATCCGATTATACCCGGGGAAAAGAATACCAATACGGAGGTGAATATTGGGCTCCGTACAGGGCATTGTACAGCAGAAACATAAAAAATCTGTTCATGGCAGGCCGATGCATCAGTGTAACCAAAACCGGACTCGGTCCTGTAAGGGTCATGAAAACTTGCGGGATGATGGGAGAGGTAGTGGGGAAAGCCGCTGCAGTTTGTATCAAGCACAATGCGCTTCCCAAAGAGGTTTACACCAAACACCTGTCAGCATTACAAGCACTTTTGCAAATGCCGGGGAAATCAACTAACCCTTCCATAAAAAGTTAAAAAGCAATCTGCATCGAGTGTCGCTCAGCATGCCGGTTGTGCGAAAGCGCATCGAACACCTCGCGTAACGCTGAGTTGATGCTCACTCGAAAGATACGGGTATGGTACCTTTTACTGACAGGCTCCCTGTTCTTGTCGACCGCTTGAGTGAGTGACCTTGATCAGTGCATGGCGATCCCTGCAACAGAAACCTTGTGGAGTCAGAGTGGGTTTGCAAACATTGGATTACTCGGGCGGTCACCGTGAAGAGGATACTGACTAAAAGGTCGTGGAAAAAACCTGTACCCTATTGTTGTGTCAACATCCATTTCAACAGTTCAAGATTGTTATTCTTCTTGCAAACCTTCAAAAGCGAATAGTAGGTTTCGTCGCAGTAGTACTTTTGCAAAAGCTTGGTTTTCTGAACATTTTCAAGCCTTGAATATCCAATCCCCCATATCATCGTTATCTTTCTGTTCTTATCCAGCTCATTGAAAAATTGCTCCCGCATCTTTTTAAAATCGGGTACGGAAATGGATAAATCGACATTGAAATCCGTATAGACATCATAAAACCTTCTCGAAAGGTTCAATTCGGGTGACCTGAGATTTGTCCTATCACCATCAGAGAAGAATCCATTCGGCGGGTCGAAGGATGACAGGGTGCTTGGAGGGAAATATTCACTCAGTTCACGCCGGATCAAATCATTCGCGTCCAGCTCATCGAAATAATATCTGATGGCCTTCTTGTCGGTCAGATTCAGATGTTCAAAGTCATCTAAAAGTGTTTGCTCGTCAATTTCAAATTCAGGTTCCTTGTCAATGATCCAACTCAATAATTCACCCCTTCTTCCCCTGTACTTCCCGTCGAGATAGTTGTTGCCGGCCCAGGTGCTTATGACGTCAGACATCACAGGGTAGCGCAATACTCTGTTCAGGATGGTTTCCGACACATCCACGTGCGCGCACAACCACATTTCAGCCGACGGCCAAAGCGCAATGCCGTTCAGGGTTCTGTTGCACATCCGTCTTGCCTGATCGATCTGATTGGATGAAATGCGTGTGCTTGACTCGAACATCTTGCGAAACAGGTCGAATAGCTGGACTTTGAGATCGTGGGAAAGCTGAAAATGCTCTTCACTGATAGGCGTTTTCTCATACCCGGTTGAACCGCGATGGGCGACCAAAAAATATTGTTTGATGCACACCAGGAGAGACAACCTGTTGATGCGATGGTCAGCATTCCATAGATCATTGGCGAGTGTCAACAAATGCCCGAACACGCAACTGTTGAATTGATAATCCCGCAAATGATCCCTGACCTGGAGAAAATCCGCATACGTAATGATCAGATCATCCTTTGGGAATGGAACTTCCATTTTCGTGATGGCCTTCCGCAACTCCTG
>CAJBPC010000684.1 GCA_903957405.1 uncultured bacterium
TTGCCTCGATCCTCCACTACCTGGAAAATCATCGCCAATACCACCACCGCCCCGGCACCGATCGCATTCAGCCAAAGCCATGCAAGATCCGTCTTCCAATACAGCATGATCACAACAACCTCTCCCGCAATCGCCGCGGCGAACACCGCATTCCCTCGGACCCATTTGATATAAAACGCGGTAAGGAAGATTCCAAGCATGACGCCATAGAACCAGGAGCCAAGTACATTGACGGCTTCGATCAAACTGCCCATCCCGGTGACAAGCTCCGCCACGATGATGCAGAAGACCCCCCAAAAAAGTGTATACCACTTGGATGCAAGATATTCCTGTTCATCAGTCCCCTTGCGAAGGATCAATTTGTGAATGTCCACTATGGTGGAAGATGCCAGCGCATTGAGGGCCGCAGCGATGCTCCCCCATGCAGCAAGGAAAATTACAGCGATCAGCAACCCGACAACACCTACCGGCATGTGATCGAGCACAAAACGCAGGAAGATGTAATTCGTATCGTTCGAGTCGCCACTTATATCGGCACGCCGGATCAGCCCCTTGAGTTCTCCTCGAACAATATCCTCCTCTTGCTGGACATCTTTCAGTGCCGACATCGCCCTATCCGACGCAGACGCATCATCCGCTTTCATCAGCGCAGGCAGGTCTGCAACGATGGTCTCCTTACGCTCTAGCAGCACAAGGTGCTTTGCCTCCAACATCGATAACGAATCGCGCTTGCCGGTCAGCCTGATCTCTTCGATGGGCACCTTGTTGAAAAACAACGGCGCCGGATTGAACTGATAGAATACGAGCACCAACGCTCCGATGAGCAGGATCAGAAACTGCATCGGCACTTTTACAAACCCATTTAAAAGAAGCCCCATACGACTCTCCCTGACAGACTTCGCAGTGAGGTATCTTCCGACCTGACTCTGGTCTGTGCCGAAATAAGACAAAGCAAGAAATAAGCCTCCGATCGTCCCGCTGAAGAGATTGAACCGATCCGTCCAGTCGAAACCATTATCCGTCATGCCGGTGGTGATCACATTCAGCCTGCCGAGATGTCCGCTGATCCGAAGGGCTTCCGTGAAGCCAATGCCTGCAGGCAGCAAACTGACGGCCATGTAGCCTACCACAAACATCCCCAGCAACGCGATGGCAAGCTGTATCTGCTGCGTGTACGCAACGGCTCTCGCACCGCCACTGACGGTATACACGATGAGCAATCCGCCCATGATGACATTGGTCAGGTAAATGTTCCACCCAAGAAGGGATGACAGGATGATCGAAGGCGCATAGACACTGATGCCCGTGGACAATCCTCTTGAAATCAGAAATATGACCGAAGTGAAAATTCGGGTTTTCCTGTCGAAACGCTGCTCCAGGAATTCATATGCGGTGAACAGCTTCAGCTTATGGAAGATCGGTACAAAGGTCACACAAAGGATCACCATCGCGATAGGCAAGCCGAAATAGTACTGCACGAAACGCATCCCGTCAGTATAGGCCTGTCCGGGTGCAGACAGGAAAGTGACCGCACTGGCCTGCGTGCCCATGATGCTGAGCAGCACCACGTACCAGGGCATCTGACGATTGCTCAGGAAATAACCTTCTAGATTACGCGTGCTCCTGGAGCGGGAAGCGCCATACCAGACGATCCCGGCAAGCGTCACCAACAGAATGATCCAATCGACCGAACTCATGAGAATGTGTGGGTGAACAACATGAAAAAAATGACCTGCACCAGCAAGAACGCCAGCAGCAACAAATACCAGATACGCCATCTGCGGAACAGCGGTGGCTTTTCGAGATCATCCATATGTGTCATTTTTTATCGACGGAATACAGCATATACGCCACCGCAATGCCGAGCAACACCCCGATGGCCATCTTCTTGAAGACCAGACCCACCAATAAACCAATTCCTACTCCCACAACGAGTCCGAATCCGGGACCCCTCGTTTTTTTCTTATTTGTCGTCATTAGACTTTGCATTTGGATTGGATACGAGATTGGCAAACAACCTGTAGGCTCCGGGAACCCCTGCCGGCAGTTGCCGAAAGAATGCCAGACCGGTGTAGATGAACCGGCCCTTTCCGTGCTCTCCGACGATCAGACTGCCCGACATGTCTGCATCCTCGCCCGGGTCGCGCATGCCCAGAACGGCGCGATAACCCGCAGATGGCATCTCCGCAAAATAAATGCCCCGTTCCTGAACCCAGCCTTTGAAGTCATCCTGCGTGATGCGATTGGGCTTGTTCAAAAGGGCATCATCAGTTTCTATAACAAGCACGGCACTGTTCTCATCGGTGACCCTACCCCTTGTGATGGAAAAGTTGAAGGGCCCCATACGGGATTTCACAGGACCGATGAAACTGCTGGTATTGTACTGAACCACCAGGTTCCCGCCGCCGGCAACATATGCCATGAGCTCATCGTGGCGGCTGTTGAGCCATTCATGGATATTATACGCGCGGATCCCCGTGACGATGGCATCGAACTGCCGGAGATTCTGCTGGTCCATATCCTGCTCACCAAGATAGGTCACTTCGAAACCCATCTCCTGAAGCGCCTCAGGAACCTTATCGCCCGCCCCTTTGACGTACCCTACTTTCCTACCCCTGGTCGCCAAGGGTATGTTCAGTACGGTGACCCCATCGGGATAGAAATACCGAATGGACGGGATATGGTCATAATTTATTTGAGCAAGCGCCAGATAATTGGCACGATCGAAGCCGGGGCTTTGGTACTCGACATTCGCCAGCAACCGATCTTTCTGCATGCCATTCAACTTATTCCCGGAAACCGGCAGCGGAAAGGTCCTCGTCTGACCACGTGTGAACCGGAATGAACTGTCGGTCACACGCTCGTTCACCGTGCCAAAACGATAGGACAGTCGCGCATCGGAACGGGGGATCTGGGTGAAGGCGGTCGCACTGAGCTGGAAATCCCGGGTCTGTGCCTTACCCTTTCTGAAAAGCAACACCCCGGGAGAAGTGTTGATGCTCAGAGGCGGCACGACGCACAAGGGTTGAAAGAGTTCACCCCTGACAGGGTCGGTGGATTTGAACATCACCGGCTTGGAGAAACGCATCCGAACACCCTCCACGTCCACGAAGAAATCAACGACATAGTCCGGCTGGTTTTCCGGCCTTCCAATGAGTTCCTGGTCAGATACCCGAAAGGATCCCCGTTCCATCTCCTCGTTCAGCCAATAAGGTTGCGACAATGGCTTCGTTACCGGCACGGCGATGCGGAACGGCATACTGACATTCCTGTTGTCGGCCATTGCCCTGTCGATGGCACTGTCTCTTCCATCGATGGCGGCCGACACCCAACGGATACGCCTAACCGAACGGTTGATGGCGGTCAGCGTGATGGACAGGCTGTCGCCCTGGACGGCGTATGGCTGAGGGGTCGAGGCTTCAAGATAGATCCCTGCGGCAGCCTCCAGAAGGGCCGAGACCTCCTTCAGCTTCTGCGTGCGCCAAACAGATGCCGGCAATGCTTCAATTTCCCTATGGAGCCCGGCAAGGGAGGCCGCGGAAGTTGATGGATCCGTGAAGGAATATCCCCGTATGATCTCTTCCACACGGTCTGCGATCTGCTTCGCCCCCTCGATCCTGCCCCATCCGGTGCCGATGCCGTCAAGTAAGTCCTTTGCAGGAAGGTCGCCGTTCACGATCGTGAAATATTCAAGTACGCTTCCCCGTGAGGACGGGACACCGAACCCCTGGCTTTTGTGCTGACTCCTGCTTTCGGCGGAAATCTCTCCCAAACTACGCCCCAACAACGGGATGTATGCCCCGACATCGATCTTGAACTGGCTGTCGGATGTGGTATTGGCCCCGCCGAAATTGAAAGTGTTCCATAGGATGCGTTTCGCCTTCCATGGTTTCACCCCATATTGAAAATGCTCCGTGAACCGGCCGGGGTCCGCAGCGGCGATGTACGCCTCACGGGCAAGCACACCCGAAGCGGAATGGTGCCCGTGCCCCGCACGGCTGTCCTCCGGAAACCTTGTGATGATGACGTCGGGCTGGAACTTTCGGATGACCCACACCACATCCGACAGGATCTTCTCGCGTCCCCACATCTGAAGCGCTTCCTCCGTGCTTTTAGAAAAGCCGAAATCATAAGCCCTCGTGAAGAACTGCTCCCCACCGTCCGTCCGGCGTGCTGCCAAAAGCTCCTGCGTCCGGATCAGGCCAAGCTCGATGCCCTGCTCCTCTCCGATCAGATTCTGTCCGCCATCACCACGCGTGAGCGAGAGGTAGCCGGTCCGGTAGAGTTTCTCCTTGGCGAGATAAGCGAGCA
The DNA here is from genome assembly GCA_903957405.1 of uncultured bacterium. Lineage (GTDB taxonomy): Bacteria > Bacteroidota > Bacteroidia > Chitinophagales > Chitinophagaceae > Pollutibacter. The sequence goes on from CAJBPC010000684.1 coordinate 4,312, forward strand.
ATCTAGTGTTCTCATCATCGGGATGCGCGGCAATGTAGAGCACGGAGCCCAGCACATTGAGCTTTCGCAACCCGAGAGCGATCTCGGAACTGCTCATAGGACGCGGCGACTGGGCCGATGACACGACAGACAGCAACAGCTGCAAGGCAAGAAAAGAATATCTCAAGATCTGATGATTCATATTTACGTGTTGATCACTGTCCGACCATGAATACCGCATTCGCGAGCAATAGTTTTCCGCTCTCCCAGAACCCCCTGAAGATGGGATCCTCCGCGAAGTACACGATGTTCCCACCGCCGATGTCCTGTACACCGAGCAGCAGTCCTTCCTTTAGCTTCGCCTTCGCCTGGACGCCGGCGAACCCGGTGACATAGCCGTCGCTGCGGATGACACCCACATTCCATCCTCCTTCCTTCATGAATCCATATATGTTGACATCCTGCTTGAGCGTGAAATAATGTGACGGATATCCGAATGCCAGAGGATGTGAATGATCGAGCTCCATGCGGTAGATTGCGCCGGGCATCGATCCTTTCAGATAGTCCTTCTCCCTGTCCTCATAACGCTTGAGCAAAGCCTTGTCCTGCATCTGGTCATCTTTCGCACCTTCATCCTTTTTCTGACGGATCGTCCAGTCAAGCTTCGAAAGCTGCAACACCGCATTCTCCAAGGCGATGAGTCTGCCCCCCTTGCGAAGCCAAGCGTTGAGCTGTTCAGACATCATTTTGTCAGACAGGAATCGATAGTTGCCATCAGCCAGGATCATCACATCGAAGTCATCCCAGTTGGCCTGCCCGATATCTGATGTGTTGATCATCGATACCGGATAACGGAGCTCCTGCTCGAAATAGTGCCATAGCTCTCCAAATGCGTTCGTACCCACGCCATCCCCCGCTAACACCGCCACACGGGGAGCTTTGATATATCGCACACGATCACTGCCAAAGTCGAAGCCCTTGTCGACAAATCCCGATCTGACAGGCACGATCCGCTCGTGGAAATCAGGTGTGGCGCTGATGGCGGAACTTATCTTCGCGTACAACTCATCCGTCGTCATCCTGTTCGCAGCACGCGTGACGATGAGGCTGCCCTTCTCAAACCGGCGCCCCCCGATCTCAAAAGGCTGCTCCGCATAGCGCAGCTTCACCCCTGCATTCAGCAGCTGCGACAATAATTTCGCCGACCCGAAACTCGTCCACGGGATGACGAATGCATATGCATCAGTGGCATCCATGGGCGGTGAAAGGGTTTTGCCCGCAACAGAGAGGCCGATGGCGGATGCGGGCAGCTTATCCTTGACCGCGAATGCCTGAAGTCCGAATGCATAAGGCAGCGCCCATGCGGTGATGTCGTATGTCGCGGAATCGGTCACATTCGTCCTTGGCTCGAACAACACCCGAAGCATGACGCCCCTCGGCTGCTGTACCGGGATGACGACATCATTCTGCTCAATGGTGATCGCCTCTTCTTTTCCGGTGATATAGCTGAATCCCCTGGCGGATATCTTCGTTTGTGCGTAACCGTGATCTATCCCGTTATTGCGCAGATACCGGATGATCACACCGCCTTCGGGTCCGGCCGCGGCCGAAGCCCTGACGACATAGTACCGGTTGCTGCCGATGGCAGGCTCAGACTGCGAGGCGCTGAAGAATTTACGGAACTCCTGCTTCAGCCGGACGGCGTGCCTGACCGAAACCTCGATGGTCGACAAACCCGTCGTGTAATGGTGCTCGAGCCTGTCGGCCAGTGTGAGCGTGTCACCATCTTCGATGACCACGGCCTTGCCCGCGCGAGATCCGCCGCCCTGCTCGAATGTCATCCCGATGGATCCGTTATATGTCGGATAGGTATCTCCATAAGACGGATATAGCAGATCGAACCGCTCCTTGGTGAAATACAACCATCCCTGCCGGTCGAAAGAAGCTGCGTTGTTTTTTCCGACATGCTGCTGGAACTCCCGCTGCCAGGGCGTGATGACATCGTGGTATGGCTCTGCCGCCGGGGCGAAGTAATATGGCTCATTGGCCCCCTGCTCGTGAAAATCCACATGCACCTGCGGCATCCATTCATTGTACACCTTCATACGCTGCTGCGACTCGACCTGCGTCTGCCAGGCCCAGTCGCGGTTGAGATCGAAATGATAGTGGTTCGTGCGGCCTCCCGGCCATGGCTCACGATGCTCCCGCGTTTGCACATTGGGATTCGGGACAAGGCCTGTGACGCTGTTCTGCCAGTTGGCATATCGGTCGCGACCGTCGGGATTGAGGCAGGGATCGATCACGATCACGGCTTTGTCGAGCCATTCCTTCGTCCGCATGTCTGACCCGTCCAGTAGCTTGTAGATCGTCTTCATCGCTGCCTCGCTCGACGATGGCTCGTTGCCATGGACATTATAACTCAACCATACGATCACGGGAAGGTCTTCAGAAGGAGCAGCCTTGTCTTTTGAAAGACCAGCCAAACGAAGGTTGTTGATGCGGATCTGATCAAGGTTGCGGATATTCTCCGCGGATGACACGAATGCAAGCATGAGCGGACGCCCCTCGTTGGTCATGCCATAGTTCATCAGCCTGACCTTCCCGGGCGAAGCGTCCGAGACATGCCTCACATACTCCACGATCCTGTGATGGGTGGTGTAACGGGCCCCGAGTGGATAACCAAGGAATTTCTCCGGGGACAAGAGGACGGGCTGTGCCGCCAACAATTGGTGGAAAGCGATAAAAAGGCACAGCACGAAATTTTTCAACCGCATATTGAAACAGGTTTTTTATGTGATCCGATAATGGATAAAGATGATGATTTTATCCCAAATGCGACCGCCAAGATGCCGCTTTGTTCTATATTTATCAGATGGTACATACACTTGGTTCAACCTCCATGAAAATATGGATGTGGGGTGTGGCATTCACCCTGCTGACAGGGCATGCCGTTGCTCAGAAAACCGTGCGACAGGATGGTCCTTTCAATTACTCCATACAAAAAAGGGCAGAGGGATCGAATGGTGCGGTGGTGTCTGCGCATCCGCTGGCCAGCAAGGCCGGTATTGAAGTGTTGAAAAAAGGCGGCAACGCCTTTGATGCATCCATCGCCGTACAATTGGCCCTGGCTGTGGTATACCCGGGAGCGGGGAACCTTGGCGGAGGCGGATTCCTGGTGGCATGCATGGCCGATGGGAAGACGCTTGCGATCGATTATCGCGAAAAAGCACCGGCCGCCGCACACCGCGACATGTACCTCGACAGTTCAGGAAACGCCAGAACATACCTCAGCCAAAACGGTCATCTTGCCAGCGGCGTGCCCGGCACCGTGGCGGGATTGTTCCAGTCGCACAAATATGCCAAACTGCCTTTTCACCTGCTCATTCAGTCGGCCATTGATCTCGCGGAAAATGGCTATTCGATCACGACCGCAGAAGCGTCGTCGCTGAACAATACCCGCAATGAATTCCTGAAACACAACACAAGACCCACTTCACTCGTCAGGCAGGTTCCCTGGAAAGCGGGAGACACCCTGGTGCAGAAAGAACTCGCAGGCACACTGCGCCGCATCCGCGACGAGGGTATGAAGGGCTTCTACGAGGGGGAAACCGCCAGGCTGATCGTCGAAGAAATGAAAAGAGGCGGAGGGATCATCAGCTATGAAGACCTGAAGCAATATTCAGCCAAAGAACGTGAGCCCATACAATTCGGTTACAAAGGGTACGGCATCGTAAGCATGCCCCTGCCGAGCAGCGGCGGCATCATCATCCGGCAGGCACTCAAGATGCTCGAAGGACGGGATATCGGGAAACTCGGATTTCAAACTCCGGCATCGGTCCAGCTGATCACGGAAGTGGAAAGAAGGGCGTATGCAGACCGGGCCCAATTCCTCGGAGATCAGGATTTCGTAAAAGTGCCGGTAAAGACACTCATGAGCGAATCATACCTCACACAGCGCATGCAGGACTTCAAGCCCGGCGTGGCCGGGAAAAGCACGGAGACCCGTGCCGGGAACATCAATCCTGAAAGCGAAGAAACAACACATCTGTCCGTAGCCGACCGATGGGGCAACGCCGTTGCCGTCACCACCACGCTCAATGGTGGCTACGGCTCCCGTACAGTGATCGGAGGGGCAGGCTTCCTCATGAATAATGAAATGGATGATTTCAGCGTGAAACCCGGCGTGCCAAACATGTATGGCGCCCTTGGGACCGATGCCAATGCCATCGCCCCGGGCAAACGCATGCTCAGCTCCATGACGCCGACCATCGTACTGCAACATGGCAAGCCTTTCCTGGTCATCGGAACACCGGGTGGCACCACCATACCCACATCCGTCATCCAAACCATCGTGAATATCCTGGATTTCGGACTGTCGACAGATGATGCCGTGAACAAACCCAAGTTCCACCACCAATGGCAACCGGATGTCATCTCAGTGGAAAACCGTTTCCCGGAGACGGTGACGTCGGCCCTCAAAGCCATGGGATATGCGATCAGTAAACGCGGACAGATCGGTCGCACGGAAGTCATTCGCATGGACTACCCCAAAAAGAAAAAACTCCGGATGGAAGCGATTGGCGATGCCAGAGGGGACGATCACGCAGAAGCGTACTGACAAAAACCGCAAAACCTCGTCACGACTTCCGATGAGCCTCCCGACTTTTTTGAAGGTTCCACAGGTAGAAAGGTCACTCGGGATGTCAACAATAAACGAATGGAATGTCGAGCGACCGTTGCTTTAACATCACCTTATTAGCAGGGATGCCGTAATTTTACAGGGAAATAAATCTCACCTGAAAAATATCCTCAAAATATCCGCCTGGCTGATCTCCATCGTACTGATCCTGCTCATTACGCTGGCATTATTGATAAGGACGGAGAACGTACAAAATTGGCTGGTTGACAAAGCCACCGCCAAACTCTCGGAAATACTCAAAACAGAAGTCAGTATCCAAGAGGTAAGCGCCTCCCTTTTCAACAGGCTTCACATGAAAGGGACCCTCGTGCGGGACCTGAACAAAGACACACTCCTCTATGCCGGCGAACTCAATGTAAGGGTCACCGACTGGTTCTTCCTCAAGAACGAAGCCGAACTGCAGTACGTCGGACTCAAAGACATCTCCGTATTCCTCCACCGCTCCGACTCCATCTGGAACTATCAATTCATCATCGATAAATTTGCAAGCCCGAAAAAAAAGAAAAAAGATACCACCCGGTCAACCATGGCCATCCTGCTTCAAAGAGTCGAAATAGACCATCTGCGATTGCTTGAAAAGGATGAATGGTATGGGAGGGACATGACGGCCAATATCACCCATCTGGACATCGATGCAGATGAGATCAACCTAGATAAAAAGAAAATATTCATTCACGAACTTGAGCTGAAAGACCCGCTGATGTCCATTTACGACTATCAAGGGAACAGGCCCTCCAGACCAAAAAAGAAACGCAAGAGTCAAAAAATAAATGCGGAAGGCCTCAAATGGAATATCGACGACTGGGACATCCTCGTACATAAGATAAAAATATCCAACGGAACATTCCGGAATGATGTGGAGACCAATCGGAAACCCCTTCCATACTTCGACGGACAACACTTCGAGTTCTCCTCTATAAACGCCTCCATCACAGACATCAGCTGGCAGAAAGACACCATTTCCGGTATACTGAACTTCTCCACCCAGGAGAGAAGCGGACTGCAGATAAAATCCGTACATGCCGACCTGAAGATGCACCCTGAAGGCATGCTCTTTCAAAACCTTGCCATCATCACCCCCCATAGTCGTCTTGGGAACTCCTTCGCCATGCGGTACTTTGAGTTGCAAAAAGACATGGAGGACTTCTTCCAAAGCGTCAGGCTGGAAGGCTCATTCAACAACAGCACCCTAAGCTCCACAGATATCGCATTTTTCGCACCGGAATTGAAAGGCCTGGACCGCACCGTGAAACTGAATGGCCTTGTCACCGGAACCATCGCCGACCTCAGCGCGAAAGGCTTCACGTTGTCGTACGGCACGCAGACGAAATTGGACGGGGATATACGGATGCAAGGCCTTCCTGACTTTGATAAAACCCTCATCGATTTCAGAGCCAACGACTTCCGCACCACATACGCGGATGCCGTGAGCTTCATCCCGGCCTTGAAAAAAGTCGAACAGCCAAAACTGAAAGAACTTGGATACCTGCACTTTAAAGGGGATTTCAACGGGTACGCGAATGACTTCAGCATCAAAGGGTCCTTGGCCTCGGCCCTGGGCGCACTGAAGACCGACATCCGCATGAAACTCCCGGAAAAAGCCCTGGCAACATATGATGGCAGGATAGAAACGGCGGGCTTCGACCTCGGAAAACTCCTCGGAAGTTCACAACTCGGACTGATCTCCTTCAAAGGTGCGCTGCGGGGAAAAGGTTTCGATGCCGGAACCGCAACGTCCGATATCAACGGCGATGTCGGCTCCTTTCACTTCAACGGGTACGACTATCAGAAAATAACGGTCAGGGGTACCCTAAATAAAAAGCTCTTCAAGGGGGATGTCAGGATAGATGACCCGAACCTCGATGCGATCTTCAGCGGGGTCGTAAAGACCGACCCCGTGAAACCGGAATACGACGTCACCGCGGACATCAGATATGCCGCAATGAAAGAACTCAACCTCACGAAAAATGAAATGAACCTGACAGGAATGTTCAGCGTGGATGCAAGCGGCGGCTCCATTGACGACATCGTCGGGGAAGCTTCCGTCAGTGCACTCTCCATTGGCACAAGGGAAAAAGTCTTCGTATTCGACAACCTGTTCATGAGTACCGGTCCTGACAGCACAGGTAAACGCATACGCATCAGCAACAAGGACATGCAGCTATCCCTCTCTGGTCGTTTCAAGGTGCGAGACCTCCCAAATACGCTCACCGCATACCTGAACAAATATTACCCGCTCTATTTCAAGCCTCCCGAAACAGTACCGGCAGATCAGGACATGGTGTTCAGTGTCGTCCTGAAAAATGTCGATCAGTACCTGCCCCTGATAAGCCCGTCCATAGGAGGTCTTGACAACAGCACACTCAGCGGAGAGATTAATTCCAGGAACAGATCTTTCCTCCTCAAACTGAACATCCCCTATCTGCGATACAAGAACACTGAAGTCCGGGAATTTGAACTCGACGGTGTCGGCAACATGGACAGCCTCCTGTTGCTCGCAAATACTAGGATGATCACGATCAACGACAGTCTGGAGATACCGGGCTCCACACTCACCATCGTGTCCTCAAAGGATGTTTCGGAGATAAACCTCTCCACCTCCGCGAATCAACCAATGAACTCCGCGCAGCTGTCCCTTTTCATCTATAACCTATCGGATGGCATAAGGATAAA
>CAJBPC010000685.1 GCA_903957405.1 uncultured bacterium
ACGGCCGGGAAAAGGCCCTTGCGGACCTTCCAGAGGAAATCCTGCTCGGCGGGATCCTCCGTGAAAGAGGGTGCATGCAGCAGCCGGATGCCGGAGCAGGAACCGAGGAAATGATCGACACGGTCTGCCAGCTGCCCCATCGTGGCTTCCTGGAATTCGATGAGCAGGGCCGCCGCCGTTTCCGGCAGCGTCTTCACCACCGGCGGCATGCCCGGCAAGTCCTGCACCGCCCGCAGGGAGGCCCTGTCCATCAGCTCGGCCATGGCCGCTCCCGCATCTGTGAGCGGACGAATCGCCTGACAGGCCGAATGGATATCCGGAAAATACAGCATCGCGGTCGACTTGTGCGGATGGTCGGGCACCGTCTCCATCACCGCTTCGGAGATGAATGCAAGCGTCCCCTCCGCACCGACCAGCAGCCTCGCCAGGATATCTAACGGTTCCGCATAGTCGAGGAATGCGTTGAGGGAGTAGCCGATGGTCGTCTTCGTGCGGAATTTCTCGCGGATGCGGGCCGACAGGGCGGGGTCGCCGTGGATCCCGCGGCGGATATCCAGCAGCGCGTCATGCAGCGGCTTCTGCTCCTGCGCGAAACGTAGGCGGTCTTCCCCGCGTTCCGTCGTGTATGCATGACCGTTAGGCAGTATGAACCGGAGATGCCTCGCCGTGTGGTAGGCGTTCTGCACCACGCCGCAGCACATGCCGCTGGCGTTGTTGGAGATGATGCCCCCCATCATCGCGGCGCTTATGCTGGAGGGGTCGGGACCGATCTTGCGCCGGTGACGACGCAGCATGGCGTTGACCGCGGCGCCTGTGATGCCGGGCTGCACGCGCACATGCGCCCCGCCGTCTGTCACCGTCGCCTTCCGCCAGTATATGCTCAGGTCTACCAGTATGCCGTCGGTGATGGACTGCCCCGAGAGGCTCGTACCACCGGTGCGGAAGACGAGCGGGATCCCCCGGCGACGGGAGAAGGCGAACAATGCGATGACCTCCGCTTCATCCGCCGGCTGCACCACCGCCTTCGGCAGGAGGTAGTAGAAGCCCGCATCGGATGCGTAGGAAACGAGGTCGATGTACCGCATGCGGATGCGGCCGGGCGGCAGGATGCCTTTCAGATCAGCCTCCCAGGATATTTGATTCGTGTCGACCATGAAAATAAATCTAAAAAACAGGTCATAAGGGTGTCATTGCGCGCTCATTCCGCATCCACGCACAGCTGCCGCTGGCTGCCAAGGCCGTCGATGGACAGTTCCACGACATCCCCCGCCCGCAGGTACCGTGGGGGATTCATCCCCAGGCCCACACCCGGAGGCGTACCGGTGGAGATCAGATCGCCGGCCTCAAGGGTCATGAATTGCGAAAGGTAATGCACCAGAAAATGCACGCCGAAGATCATCGTGCCGGTATGACCGGTCTGCATGCGTTCGCCATTGACGGAGAGCTGCATGGCCAGTTGCTGAGGATCTATGACCTCGTCGGCCGTCAGCAGCCAGGGACCGAGCGGATTGAAATGATCGCAGGATTTCCCCTTTGTCCACTGCCCGCCGCGCTCCAGCTGAAAGGCGCGTTCCGACACGTCGTGGGAGATGCAATACCCGGCTATGTGGCGGATCGCATCCTCCGGTGACTCAAGGTACCGCGCATCCCTTCCGATGACCACGCCAAGCTCCACTTCCCAGTCGGTCTTCACGCTCTTGCGCGGGATGATCACCGTGTCGTAAGGCCCCACCACCGTGTTGGCGCCCTTCTGGAAAACGATCGGCTCCTCCGGGATGGGCATGTTCGACTCCTTCGCATGGTCGGAATAATTTAGCCCGATGCAGATCACCTTTCCGGGCCTTGACACGGGCGCTCCCCAGCGTTCGTCAGCAGACACATCCGGGAGCTCCGAATGCATGACGAGTTTTTTCAGGTTCGACAGTCCGTCACCATTGAAGAATTCACGGTCCCAATCACGATAGAAGGCAGATAGGTCTTTGCGTTGGCCATCGAGCAGTATGCCTGGCTTTTCACGGCCGGGCTGGCCGAAGCGGATCAGTTTCATTCGGTTGATTTCTCCAAAAATAAAGGCATTGCACGTGGGCAGCAAGTTGTTTTTTTCCGCAGCCGGATCGGCATCGTCATCGGTCAGTGTGAATCCCGCATGACATCGCTGCCGGAGCCGCCCCGGAGGAAATCCATATCCGCTCCCAGATGCGCCTGTTGCACGTGTTGCTGGTACACCTGCACATAGCCCCTTTGTGCGACCGGGTGCGAAGGCTTCCATGCGGATCGTCTGGCCGCGAGTTCCGCTTCATCCACCAGCAGCTGTAGGGATCGCCCCTCTACGTCGAGGGATATCAGGTCTCCGTCGCGCACCAACGCGATGGTGCCGCCCACCGCCCCTTCGGGTGACAGGTGCAGGACCACTGTGCCGAAGCCCGTACCGCTCATCCGCCCGTCGGAGATGCGCACCATGTCCGTCACCCCCTTCTCGAGCAGCTTGCGCGGGATGGCCATGTTGCCGACTTCGGGCATGCCGGGATATCCCACCGGCCCCACATTGCGGAGGACCATGATGCTGTTCTCGTCTATATCCAGTGCCGGATCATCGACCCTTGCGTGATAGTCTTCTATGTCGTGGAACACCACGGCGCGGCCGGTGTGCTTCATGAGGTGCGGACTTGCCGCGCTGGGTTTGAGGACGGCCCCGTCGGTACAAAGGTTTCCGCGCACCACCGCCAGTCCCGTCTCGGTCTTGAACGGCAGCTCGATGCCCCGGATGACATCCGCATTCCAGGTGACGGCATCCGCGTGGTTTTCCCTGACCGTACGGCCATTGACGGTGAGGCAGTTGCCGTGCAGGCGGTCTCCCAATGCCCGCATGACGACCGGCAGGCCGCCGGCATAGAAGAAATCCTCCATGAAATATTTCCCGGAAGGCTGCAGGTTCGCGAGCAGCGGGATGCCCGCGGAGTTGACGTGGAAGTCGTCCAGCTCCAGCGCGACGCCCATCCTTCCGGCGATCGCGAGCAGGTGAATGACGAAGTTGGTGGATCCGCCGATCGCGGCATTCACGCGGATGGCGTTCTCGAATGCCTCACGGGTAAGGATAGCCGAAAGTCGGAGATCCTCGCGGACCATGTCGACAATGCGTTTCCCGGAGTATTGCGCCAGCACCTTCCTGCGGCTGTCGGCTGCGGGGATGGCCGCGTTGGAGGGCAGGCTGAGGCCCAGCGACTCCACCATGCAAGCCATCGTGGAGGCCGTGCCCATGACCGCACAATGCCCGCGGCTGCGGCACATGCACGCTTCCGCGACCGTCAGCTGCTCCTGGCTCATGTCGCCGCTGCGCACCGCATCGTTGAAGCGCCAGACATCGGACGTGCTGATGTCGCGCCCTTCGTACTTGCCCGTGAGCATCGGACCGCCCGAGACGACGATCGTCGGGATATCCACGCTGCAGGCGCCCATGACGAGCGAAGGCGTCGTCTTGTCGCAGCCGCAGAGCAGCACCACCCCATCGATGGGATTGGCCCGAATGGACTCTTCCACGTCCATGCTCGCAAGGTTGCGGTACAGCATGGCCGTGGGCTTTATGAGCGTCTCGCCGAGCGACATCACCGGAAACTCCACCGGGAAGCCGCCCGCCTCGATCACACCCCGCTTCACCGATTCGGCGAGCTCTCTGAAATGCGCATTGCAGGGCGTGAGTTCACTCCAGGTATTGCAGATCCCGATGACGGGCTTGCCGCGGAATTCCTCGTCGGGGATGCCCTGGTTCTTCATCCAGGCGCGATAGATGAAGCCGTCCTTCCCGGTACGGCCGAACCACTGTTGGGAGCGAAGTGATGTGGATGACATGATAATGATTGTCGGCAAAAGATAGGGAGAAATATCCAAAATGACATCAAAAACCGAACGATTTCCGCCCCGGTTCTCATGCCGGCGGCATGCACATCCGAGGCCTCCACCGGCCGCTCGCCAGCGGGTGCCGCCCTTGTGGCCATCAGTGGAAGGGATGAATGGCCTGGGGTCATTCCGACCAACATCTCGCAGGGAACTGCGCCGGGATGCCTCCCGCGGGGCATTGCAATCAGCCACCGGCCGGTGAGCCCTCCTCCGTCACCCGCTTTCCGATCAGCGATTCGATCTCCTCCCTGAACACGACTTCCTGCTGCATGAGCAGCCCTGCCAACTGGTCGAGCTGGTCGCGGTGTTCGGTCAGGATCTCCTTCGCATGGCGGTATGCTTCCGCCACGATGCCCCGCACCTGCTCGTCGATGAGCCGGGCCGTCTCCTCGCTGTAGGGCTTGGAGAATGATGTATCGCGGAGCCCCGTAGAATCGTAGAAACTCACATGC
>CAJBPC010000686.1 GCA_903957405.1 uncultured bacterium
AGTTAACCATCAACTGGTTACCCGTTTTTTTGAAGTTGCAGTCTGTGTTCAGTTGGTTGTCCAAAATCCGAATAAGACATTCCATAACCCCTAAGCTTGTTGGCTTTTCCTGAAAACAACCACATCGTCTTTGCGTCAGGAACATCATACTTGTTGACCAATCTAAAAAACGCATGAAGCTTATGCGGTCACAAAAGGCCTACTCCGCGTGCTCATCCATGAAGCCACCATATCGTTGTTGCGTTGATATCTTGAGCATGAGGATAACGCCCCATGTGGGAGGATTCCCTTTTGGTGCATCAAGATTCCTGACTCTGATGACCATCAGCGGCGCATGAAAAAAACTAAATATCCATTTGTCTGGATAGTCTCTCCAGAAGAACTTTCTTCGGAGGATGCCGTTTCCATCTGAATCTCTAATCGAAGCGCCAACGAGTTTTAGTCATATGAAACGGTTCATGTCAGGGTTTTGATTCCGGTGCATGCGAAGTTTCTGGTCACGGGGGGGCACCATCCTAATTGATACGACCCATAAGTTTTTTTTAAAATATTTTTTCTCTCTCCCCCCTTTTTTACCGAACCCGGTGTATTTATGGCATATGCAGGAAGATAAGATAACGAGGCTCCGCTCCATTCTTGAAGCTGGCAGATGGTCAGACGAAGACCTGGCTTGGTTCATGGAAGAATGGGATCGTGATGAACAGGGGTGGGTGATGGATCTACTCCGAGAGGAATTCGACTCTTCCATCGGCTTACCGACCTCTGGGGGTCAGGTTGACCCGGATGCCATTTTAGCCCGACTGCACGAGCAGATGGTTCCTCCTCCTGTGAGGGTGATGGCTGTCGGCTGGTGGCCGCGGTTTGGAAAGATTGCTGTGGCTGCGAGTCTTTTAATGTCCATTTTCTTAGCGGCGTATCTCTACAATTCAGGAAGGATAACGACGGGTGTCAATTCATCAAAAGACCTCGTCCATGTAGCGTCAGATGCCGCTCCGGGTGGTGACAGGGCTATGCTTATCCTTTCCGGTGGCAGGAGTATAGATCTTGATTCCTTGGGAAATGGCGAGATCGACCTGGGAGATGGCCCCGCAGCCGTTCGGGTACAGGATGGCGACATCCGTTATGCCTCGTCCGACAGCCTGCCTGGTTCAGGTGAGGAAGCGATGCTGCATACGATTGTGACACCGAGGGGTGGTCAATACCGATTAACACTTTCCGACGGAACCCGAGTATGGCTCAACGCCGCTTCATCCATCCGATACCCGGTCGTCTTCCGGGGTGGTGAAAGACGGGTGGAAGTGACCGGGGAGGCCTATCTGGAAGTCGCCCGCGACGAGTCTCGTCCTTTCCTTTTGGATGCCGACGGTCGTGCACTCGTCAGGGTGCTCGGTACAACTTTCAACGTAAACACTTATCGGGACGAACCCAGCTTAGACATCACATTGCTCGAAGGGTCGGTAAAGGTGGGTAGCACCGAAGATGCATCCATGTTGTCATTGTCGCCGGGCCGTAAGGCGAGTGTGCGCAGCAATGGACGCATCATCATCAAAGAAGTCGAGAATATGGATCGTGTAATTGCCTGGAGGAATGGCAAGTTCCAATTCGGGGATGGCATTGACATCGTTTCGATCATGCGCCAGTTATCGCGGTGGTACGATGTGGATGTGGAGTACGAGGGTGATGTCAAGGGATTGGTGGGCGGGTCCATTTCGCGTCAGGAGAATCTTTCGCGGGTATTGGATATGATCGGGATGACGGGTGTAGCCGAGTTCTCGATCAAAGGCAAGGTCGTTCGGGTTTCAAAGCGAAAATGAAAGACAACCTGTCAGTGAAATAAATCCTTTTTAAAATTTCTCAATCATGCAGTATATAATATTCCGGCAGGGTTTTACATGCCGTACGATGCTTTCGAAGGGACGTCTTCGTGCCATGCGGCTTGTCAGCCTCTTGGCCATGGGGATATGCCTGCATATATCTGCGCTGGGGCATGCGCAGGTAACGCTGAACGAAACTGATATTTCGCTTCAGCGTATGCTCAAGAAGTTGGAGTCGATAACGGGATACGATTTCCTGTATGATGCAACGCTCGTAGCGAATGCGGGTAATGTATCGCTCAAGGTGAACAATGCGAGCCTGAATGCGACCCTTGGGCTTTGCCTGCGCGGGAAGGCATTGGCATATTCCATCATCGATCGGACAGTCGTGATAAGGCCTATGCCGGAACCTCCGCCAGTCAAGCCATCTGCTTTGTTGCCTCCGCACATCGTCCGCGGTAAGGTGGTCAACGAGGATGGAGAACCTGTTTCCGGTGTTACAGTCACCGTAAAGGGCCAGACTATCGCCACATCAACGAATGATGCGGGAGAATTTGAGTTGACCCTATCCTCTGGGGATGCCGTCCTCATATTTACATCTGTGAACCTCGAGCGGCTCGAAATACCGGTTAGTAAAAGGACCTCCATCGAGGTGCCAATGAAGGCCCGCATCATATATGGGCAAGATGTCATCATCAAGAATATGAACACCGGATATCAGTCACTGCCCAACGAACGCAATGCGGGATCCTTCTCAAAGCCGAATGAAGTCATCATTCGCGACAGGGCCAACAGCACGAACATCATGCAGAGACTCGACGGGCTTGTTCCTGGTCTGACCGTAAGCTTCGCACAGGGAGCAAGGGCCAGTTCTACCAACCGCATGATGACGGGAGAGTCCAACTCGAACCAGTACATCATACGCGGGATTGGCTCAGTACAGGGCGACCGGACCCCACTCTTCGTCGTCAACGGCATCATCATCGACGATATCTCCACCCTAAATGCGAACGATGTCGATGAAGTCACTGTGCTGAAGGATGCGACGGCTGCTTCGATCTGGGGGTCAAGGGCCGCCAATGGCGTGGTTGTCATCACCACAAAGAAAGGCGGCACTCGGCAGAAGCTGAAGGTGACATATGACGCCTTCTACAACATGATGGGGACGCCCGACTACAGGTATTATCCTCGCCTGTCGAGCTCGGAATTCATCCGGACAGCAGAACAGGTTTTCGATCCCGTTGCCTTCCCCTGGGCCACTGTGAGTCTTTTCGGGAGTACGACATCCGGCATCAGCGTCAGTCCGCACGAAGTGATTCAATACAATCGTTTCCGGGGTCTGATTTCCCCCCAGCTTGCGCAGCAGCAGCTTGATAGCCTGGGGGCGATCGACAATACGGGGCAGATGGGAGACTTGTTTTACAGAAGGCAGTCCCTCTTCAACAACACCGTCTCCATCAGCGGCGGCGGCAATATCCACTCTTTCTACGGATCTTTTTCCTATACAGGCAACCAAAGCAGTGTGCCTGGGGAGCGCAATGACTCCTATACGATGAACGTAAGGAACGATTTTAACATCTCCCCACGTATTCGGCTTTTTCTGATCACGGACCTTAACCATGCCGTCATGTCGAAAAAACGCTCTGTTTCCGTCGACAATCGGTTCGTTCCCTATCAGCTCTTCCGCGACCCGTCCACCGGTGAGGGCATGGACATGTCTTACCTGAGCTTTCTCGTTACGGATTCCGTAAAGAGGGCTTTCGAGCGTCAGAGCGGGCTTGATCTTTCATATGCTCCTTCGGCCGAATTGGAGCGGGGTTCGACGGCATTCAGTTCATTGCAGGCTCGTCTTACGGGAGGAGCTTCGGTGAAGCTCGCGCGCGGATTTCGATACGAGGGTAATTTCGGCTTCAGTCTTTCAAATGCCGGAACTTCTAACTTCGATGCGGAGAACAGCTACCTTGTAAGGAGCGGGCTGGTGTCCTTCACGCAGGCGGCTGTGGCCCCTTCTACGGTCCCGACCTATCTATTGCCCCGCTCCGGAGGCCAATATGGAAGGAATGATCAGGATTCACGCAGCTGGACCGTTCGGAATCAGTTCATACTCGACACCTCTTTCTCTTCCCGGAAACATCAACTTACACTCCTGGTAGGACAGGAGGCCCAGGAGCGCAGTGGACAAAGCACATCCAATACGGTGCTCGGCTACGACCCCCTCCTCCTAACATATCAGAATGTTGATTTCTTCACGCTTAGTCAGACGGGTGTTGCCAACCCCGTTGCAGCGAGGAACACAGGCAACAGGAGCGTATATTCTCAACCCGTATTCTCACAATCGGAGAGTATAACCCGGATATCCTCATATTATTCCAACGCGGGATATACCCTGTCTCGCCGCTATAGCCTCAATGCAAGTTGGAGGTTGGACGAATCCAATCTCTTCGGGGTCGACAAGTCTGCGCAGCGCAAACCCGTATGGAGTATCGGTGGCAAATGGAATCTGGCGCAGGAGAAATTCATGCAGAGATTCAATGATCTTTCCACGCTGTCATTAAGGTTGACGTATGGCATTACCGGCAATGCGCCATCCCCTGGCTCGGCAACTTCCAGGGACGTACTGGTTGTTAGGTCGACAAGCTTCGCTCCCGGCCCAGGCCTTGGTGTATCAACCTATGCCAATAGGGCATTGACATGGGAGAGGACAGAGAACTACAATATCGGACTCGATTTTGGCTTCCTTGGTCGAAAGATCAGCGGTACCCTTGATTTTTACCGCCGGAACACGACCGATATGATCGGACAGTTACCGGTCAACTTTCTGGGGGGCGCTAGCAGCATTGTGGGCAACTTTGGCAACATGAAAAACAATGGTGTGGAACTTTCCCTCAATACGTTAAACGTGTCGAGTCCAAATTTCAGCTGGAACACCGTCCTCAATTTGTCTTACAATCGAAACACCATCACGCGCCTGCAGCAGCTCTCCGCGATAAACGACCTTTCAAGGCTTGTACAGCAGACAAAATACTATGCCGGCTACCCCGCGCTATCGATCTTCGCGTATAACTGGGCAGGCCTCGACAATCTCGGTGACCCTCAGATATTCCTGTCAGACGGAACGAAATACAAGACGGCTACAACCAACAACATTCCGCTGGAATCTGCACTTTTCATGGGAACCTTCCAGCCACTGTGGAACGGGGCAGGGTTGAACTTCATCCGGTACAAGAATTTTACGATATCCTCCAGCATCATCTTCAACATGGGCCATGTGGGAAGGAGGGATGTCAACGATAAGTTCTCGGGACGCATGGTCCCCAACCGCGTGACATTCTCTCAAAGTGACTATCCCGACTTGCAGACAGGCAACTTTCACACCGACCTACTCAATCGATGGATGAAGCCGGGTGACGAGCTGGTTACGGACGTTCCCGCCTACCTGACAACCAACACTGCAAGACGGAACACTGCATACTATGTCTTCGGGTCACAGAATGTGTACAACGCATCCTTCATAAAGCTTCGCGACATCACCCTTTCCGTAGGGCTCCCCGCAAACATCACCAGGAAGTTGCATGCGGAAGATGTGCGATTCAGAATGCAGTTGTCGAACGTGATGCTTTGGAGGGCCAACGATCTGGGCATCGATCCGGAGTTCCAGGTGACAGATATCAATTATACCCTCGGCAGGATCCTGCCCGTCGGACAGGGAGCCATCACCCTTGGGTTGAATGTCAGGTTCTGACCATTGAAAATATTATGACAAGGACAGCAAAATTCCATCAGATGCAAAGGATACAATACACATTCATCACCCTTTTCTTACTCATGGCGTCCATTGGGTCTTGCCGGAAGGATTTTCTGGAAGTCGTACCCACCGGGAGGCTGATTGCCGAAAAGACGTTGGACTACGAGCAGATGCTCAACTCCTCAGAGCTCACGCTCTACAGTCTGGCACCTTTCTATGCAGTCCTCGGCGACGAGCTGGTGGCCCGCGATCCATTTTTCGGCACACGTGGGCTGAAGGAGCAGCGACTCTTCCGATACGAAAACGACATATATAACCCCAGCGACGATCCTACAGAACTCAACGCACTCACCAAGGCACTCTATCTTTTCAACAAGGTCATCAACGAGGTGATGAATTCCAAGGATGGTACGGAAGCCCAAAAGACTGCCATCCGGGCCGAAGCGCTGACCGGAAGGGCATGGATATACCTGCATTTTGCGACGCTGTTCACCAGGCCTTACAATACAGCTACTGCTTCCACGGATCTGGGCTTTCCCATCATTCGAGAGGCAGATATCAACAAGTCGCCCTACACCCGGTCGACTGTCAAAGAGCTCTATGATTTCATTGTCGGAGACCTTGTCGAGGCAATACCTGCCCTGCAATCGAACATTACGTCCCGCCATCGTGCCTCCAAGGCTGTGGCGGCTGCACTGCTGACAAAGACCTATCTGGCAATGGGTCGGTTTGAGGACGCCCTTGCTGCTTCGGAGACGGCCATGGCCGCAATCGCCGCCAATACGGCCCAGCCGGCAAGGCTCTATGATTACAACATCGAGCTGCTGGTAGGTGGTGTGCTGTTTTCGACAACCATGTCGACAACTGGCCCGGCACAGCCCACCCTTCCTAACAATATCGAAAGCATCTATGGACGGCAAGACCTCAACTCCACCACCGGCGGCACGGTCAACCATTTTGCGCTCTCCTCCAGCGTGGTTGCCCTGTACTCCCCGACAGACCTCCGCCGGCGGTATTATAACAATACCAATCTCGCCTATCCCGCCGGCCTGCTGCGGCGGCTGGGTCCATTGCTTCAGGCTACCGGCATGAACTTGCCAGAGATATACCTCATGCGTGCCGAGTGTCGTGCACGCGCCAACAAGTTATACGGTGCCGGCAGCGCCTCCGAAGATCTGCTTTTCCTCCGCCAAAGGCGCATGCCCGCCGCCGGGGCAGTCGTGCCAACAGGCTTGACCCAGGCCCAGATGGTGCAGTTCGTGATGGATGAGCGTCTCAGGGAATTCGCCTTCAACGGTATAAGGTGGTTCGATATGAGAAGGATGTCCGTGGATCCGCTCTTTACGGGCAGAACGTTCACACATATCCTGCATTTTGCAGATGGGACCACCCAGTCATACCCCCTTCGCCCGGAAAGGTTTGCGCTACGCATCCCTCAGAGGATCCTTAACGATAACCCGGGGATGGAAGACAATCCTTGAAAAAAACAGCATCCCTGACGCATAAATTTTTAACAATCAAGCCCCTTCA
>CAJBPC010000687.1 GCA_903957405.1 uncultured bacterium
ACCATCCACAGCGGAGGCCTGCAAGGCAACAGATCCGTAAAAGAGGGAATGCTCACCTTTTTTTAACAACCCGGGAATTATCTTTGTCCACCAATCCATGAAACGACTTATACAATTCTTCTCCGCCTGTTGCATCCTCGCCGTTGTCGTGCAACCTGTCAAAGCACAGGATACGCTTCCGTCCTTCAGTGCGGTGATCCGTTCCGGGAAAGTCATCATCAGTTGGGCAAACCCCTATGACAGCGTGGTGCAGATCAGTATCCAGCGATCGATGGATTCTGTCAGAGGGTTTCGAACGATCATCACCCTCCCCGATCCCACACCGCCGGTGAACGGATACCTCGACAGTAAGGCTCCGGACACCTTGCAGTTCTACCGCTTGTACATCCAACTGCAAAGGGGAAGGTTCTTTCAGACAAAGTCATTGAGGCCCCGTGCAGATACCGCCCGAACGGTGAAAGTGGAGCTGGCAGCGAAGCAGAAATCCGGCTTTCAATTCATCAAGGATGAGCCCCCGCCGACAGTCACCGCACCCAAGGCGAAGGACAGTGTGAAGACAATCCCCAAACCTCAAAAGTATGTGTGGGTGCCGTCGGTACATGTATACACCAACAAAGAAGGGAATGTCGTCATGTCATTGCCGGAAGCAGGGAAAAAACAATTCAGGGTGCAATTCTACCAACCCGACGGAAAGCCATTTTTCGAGGTCACCCGGGTCAGTGAGACGTTGATATTGCTTGACAAGACAAATTTCCATCGGGCCGGATGGTATGATTTCGAATTATTCGAGAACGAGAAACTGAAGGAAAAGAACAAAGTGCAAGTCCTGAAGGTCAGGCAGTGACGATGCTGCAGCCGAATACGATCTCCATATTGCGTTTCAGTTTCCCCTTCACTTCGTTCATGTCAGGCTCAAAGCCCAGTTCCCGTTGCATGGACGTCACCTGCTTGTCCCTTATGCCACAGGGGATGATGGAATCGAAATAAGAAAGATCGGTATTGACGTTGAATGCGAAGCCATGCATCGTGACCCACCGGCTGCACCTGACCCCCATCGCGCAGATCTTACGCTCCTTCCCCTTTATGTCCTGGTCCATCCACACACCCGTTTCTCCGATGCTTCTGCCGCCCTTGAGCCCGTATTCGGCCATCGTGAGGATGACGACTTCTTCCAGGCTGCGCAGGTAGCGTCCGATATCGGTGAAGAATCTTTCCAGGTCGAAGATGGGATACCCGACGATCTGCCCGGGCCCGTGGTAGGTGATATCACCGCCGCGGTTGGTATGGTAAAAGGAAACGCCGCGCCGGGCAAGCTCCTGCTCATCGATGAGCACATGCTCCAATTTACCGCTCTTGCCAAGGGTGTATACGGGAGGATGTTCACAGAACAGGAGGTGATGTTCCGTGGCTGGCGCATCGGTGATGGCATCCCCGGCCGCAACCGCACGGTTCCACTGGGCCTTTTTGTCGAGGTTGCACCGCAGCAGACCCTCCTGCAGTTCCCATGCGGCTCCGTATTCGATCTGGAGCAAGTCCCGGAAGAGAATGGTCTCTGTAGCCATGCGGCAAAGGTAGTTTCTTTGAATAGATGTTACCTTTGGCAAAACGCACGAATGCAGCAGGACCATTTGGATCAGGAACAGTTGGCAGAAGATGGGGAGAGTTCGGAGGAATTGTATGAGCGGGTATCCATCACCGTTGACAAAGGACAGGAATCGGTACGCATAGACAAGTTCATGACGAACCGCATGCAGCACGTCACCCGGAACAAACTGCAACGTGCCATTGCAGCGCATATGGTACTCGTCAACGGGAAGAGCATAAAGTCGAATTACAAGATAAGGCCCGGGGATCAGATCGTCATGTTCTCCGACAATGCACCGGAGGTCTTCGACATAAAGGCGGAGAGCCTCGACCTGAATATCGTGTTCGAGGATGATGACATCATGATCGTCAACAAAGCGGCTGGCATGGTCGTGCATCCAGGCCATGGCAACTATTCAGGGACACTGGTCAACGGCATCGCATGGCATCTGAAGGCGCAACAGCCTGAACTCTCTGAAAATGAGCTTCCCCGTTATGGATTGGTGCACCGAATCGATAAGAACACCAGCGGGTTGCTGGTGGTGGCGAAGACCGACAAGGCCGCCGTGGACCTCGCCAATCAATTCTTCGACCACACCGTGCACCGCCGTTATGTCGCATTGGTATGGGGAGATTTCGAAGAGGACAGTGGCACCATCACCGGACATGTGGGCCGGCACCAGCGCCTGCGCAAGCAGATGGACGTCTACCCCGACGGGGAGCATGGCAAGGAAGCGACGACACACTTTACCGTCCTCGAACGCCTTCGATACGTGACCCTTGTCGAATGCCGGCTGGAGACGGGCCGCACGCACCAGATCCGCGTGCACATGCAACACATCGGGCATCCCCTCTTCAACGACGATGTCTACGGAGGCAACCGCATCATCAAAGGCACGGTATTCACCAAATACAAACAGTTCATCGACAACTGCTTCGAAATATGCCCGCGCCACGCCCTGCACGCGAAATCCCTCGGATTCATTCATCCTAAAACGCGCAAGGAGGTGATGTTCGAGAGCGAACTGGCAGAGGACATGAAGATCCTGATAGAAAAATGGAGGAGGTATACGAAGGCCGGTACCGGAGGGTAATGGATCGGGGTATGGGGAATCATCCGATCCGGCATCGCTGATCGCCCATACTCCGTTCCCATAAGGATTGATGGCAGATGACCGTTATTCCCAATCCGCCAGGAAAATATTCGTATCCCTTGTACCGCCGTTGTTCCGATTGCTGCAGAAAACGAGTCTATTCCCATCGGGGCTGAACATCGGAAAAGCATCGAAGCCCAGGTCACGACTCACTTTCTGCAGGTCGCCGCCGTCTTCATTCATGGTGTAGAGGTTAAAGGGGAAACCGCGTTTGTATTCGTGGTTCGATGCGAAGATGATGCCTTTGCTGTCTGGCATGTAAGCCGGAGCCCAGTTGGCCTGTCCGAGGCTGCTCACCTGGCGGGCGTTGCTGCCATCGGCATTCGCCACCCATACTTCCATGCGGGTGGGTGCCACCAGGTTTTCCAGCAACAACTCCTTGTATTCTTTGATCTCAGCGGCGGTGGTGGGGCGGGATGCACGCCAGATGAGTTTTTTTCCGTCAGGACTGAACCAGGCGCCTCCGTCGTAACCCAACATACTGGTCAGCCTCTTGGTCTTCCCGTTCTTCAGATCCATCAGGTAAAGCTCGAGGTCACCATCACGCATGGAGGTGAACACCATCATCCTGCCATCCGGAGAGAGCGTGGCTTCCGCATCGTATCCCGGCGTGTTCGTCAGCTGTTTCACGATCCTGCCCCGGAGGTCGGCCTGGAAAATATCGAAAGTCTCGTAAATCGGCCAGATATACCGGTTGCCGTATTTTGAACGGTCAGGCACCGGAGGACATTCAATCCCTCCCAGGTGGGTGGATGCGTACAGGATGTGTTTCCCGTCTTTCATGAAAGCGCCGCATGTCGTTCTTCCCTTACCCGTACTCACCAATTGGGGAACAAATGCCTCATCCTTACTCGTTGGGATTTTTCCGATATACATCTGATCGCAGGGGATCCCCTCCTTCGCATATGTCTTCTGGAAGATCAGCCACTTGCCGTCGTAACTGAAATACGCTTCCGCATTATCACCACCGAAGGTCAGCTGTCGCACATTTTTGAGATGCGTCTCTTCCGGGTATGATACCGTATCGGCAAGGGCGATGCGATGCCCCGGTCCTTCCGATGTCTTCTTGTCGAAAGTCGAAAAGCCGGTTGTCAGGCAAAGGAAGAACAGCACCGCATAGAGGGAGACCGGACGTTTGATCGGATTCATGGTGAAAGTGTGATGTATGTAAAGGTACCCCAAGGCTCAAATTCCTTTGTCAGAATTTTGTCACAGTTTAACGGTCCCATGCGTAATTTTGCACATGCACATCTCATCCCGCTGGGTGATCGCTTCCGTAATGCTCTGCCACCAGGTGTTTTCCTGCAAAGCCCCGGTGCAACCGACAGCGGCCGACCAGGAGATCGCATCCCTGCAGGAATCCATCGGCAGGTACCCTGACTCGTTAACGTTGCGCCTGCAGTTGTCGGACCTGCTGGAGGAAAATGGATATCCCGATAAAGCGGACAGCGTGATCATGACGTCCATGCCAGCGGACAGTTCGATTGCGATCTTATGGAACAGGCATGCTTCACTGCTCCTCGGCAAAGGGGATACTGCGGGAGGCATCGCATCACTGGAACGTTCGCTTCGCCTCGCATCCCGGCAGTTCGACGTCATGCTGGAGATGGGATTCATCCAGGCTGCGAGGGGCGACAAGAACGCGCTGGAGATCGCTTCGCAGGTACAGGCAGCCGCCCCCGATGCCCGCAGCCGGGTGGCCGCGGAATATCTGAAAGGCCTCTATCACGCCAACACCGGCAACGAGGCAGCGGCCCTCGAACACTTCGAGCGCTGCATCATCAGCGACTATGCCTACATCGACGCACATCTCGAAAAAGGCATCATCCTCTTCGGGCAGGACAAGCCGGAAGACGCGCTGCAGGTGTTTGAAAAGGCCATGAGCATTGACAACGCCAATGCCGACCTGTACTACTGGTCCGGCAGATGTTTGGCATCCCTGGGCAGGGTGACGGAAGCCGTGGAGCAGTACCGAAAGGCGCTGGGGCTGGATGAACGCCTGAAGGCCGCAAAGACCGAACTGGAAAGACTGGGGTATTGATAAAAGCCCTCGGATCAGATATTTTCATAGGCATTCGAACATTTTCAATTCAATTCAGTGATGAATGATTTCCTGAGTGAACTATTCGCAAAGCAATCCTACGATCGTGACAATTTCTTCCTCATTGCCGGACCATGCGTGGTCGAGAGTGAGGAGATCGTCATGGAGATCGCGGAAAAAGTGTATGCCATCTGCCGCAAGATGGGGATACCCTATGTGTTCAAGGCGTCTTATCGCAAGGCCAACCGCACCAGCGGTTCGTCCTTCACCGGCCTCGGCGACCTGGCAGGCCTGGAGATCCTGAAACGTGCAGGAGATCATTTATCCATCCCCGTTACCACCGACATACACGCCCACGAGGAGGCCGCACTTGCAGCGCCTTATGCCGACATCCTGCAGATCCCGGCCTTCCTGTGCAGGCAGACCGACCTGCTTACCGCAGCGGCGGAGACGGGTAGGATCGTGAACGTGAAGAAGGGTCAGTTCCTCAGCGGAGGATCCATGCGCTTCGCCGTAGAAAAAATCCGGAAGGCCGGGAATGACAAGGTCATGCTTACCGAAAGAGGCAATACATTCGGCTACCAAGACCTTATCGTAGATTACCGGAACATCCCGATCATGGGATCTAATGGCGTACCCGTGGTGATGGACTGCACACACTCCCTTCAACAACCCAATCAGGATAGCGGGGTTACGGGCGGAAATCCGCAGATGATCGGGACGATCGCCAAAGCCGCCATTGCGACAGGTGCCAACGGACTGTTCATAGAGACGCACCCCGATCCGTCGGTGGCAAAAAGCGACGGAGCAAACATGCTGAAACTAGATATGTTGGAAAAACTGCTGGCGGAACTCGTAAGGATCAGAAAAGCAGTGGTGAGCTGAGGGGGGCAGGACTTAGATCGCGGTATGCGGAGGTGCGGGCGATCTCCGTAAAGGGAAGCAACCGGCTAAAAAGGACTTCCGAAGGGATGAACGCCAGGCGGCAACCATATGATCGATGATTTGTTTTGTAGGGACGACCATCAAAGATGCCTAAGGGGATTCCGTCTTGCGTTGAGGATATATTGTTTGACATTCATCCAAAATGCCAAAAATATGTATATGATCACCGGGGATCCTATGGTCAGACAGGAGATGTAGATGAAATACTTTCGGATGGTGAGGGTCGAGATCCCGAATACTTCACCCATCCGGGAACAAACCCCGAATGCTTTCATTTCAATGAAGTCTTTGAAATTGTGCATAACACAAAGATATTCGTATTACGGATAAATCAAGGATCCGTTTCCTACGGAAGCTGATTTTGATTAATTTCGCATGACCGAAGGGCGACAAGAGCCTTCTTTTTTTCCGAAACACATTTTCACCGGTTTTGTTCAGTCTTCCGTGCTTCTTTTACAGATTACCCGGGACGCAGTTCCGGTGCAGCGCTGTAGACTGTCAATCAAATACTTAAACCATACATACCATGATCTTCGACTTGGATTTGATAAAGAAGGTATATTCTGACATGCCAGGGAAGGTGGATGCCGCCCGCAAGCTTGTCGGTCGCCCGCTTACGCTCTCGGAGAAAATATTGTACAGTCATCTCTCACATCCGGCCAAG
>CAJBPC010000688.1 GCA_903957405.1 uncultured bacterium
CGCCTCGTGGCCGAGAGCCAGCGCATGACGGGCCGTTGCGCCCCAGAGCACTTCGCTGCCGCCCCACGGCTCCTTGATGAATGAGATGAATGCGATCCTCATCGGTCCTGCGTTTATTCTGGTTGGGATGCTCGTTTGTACACTAGGAACATCTCACTGCCGTTCGGTTCCATTTTTTTTTCATCCCACTCCCGGTCGGATTTTCTTTCAAGCCAGTGCCATAGCGGACTGGAGATGAGCGCCGGTATGAAGAGGACCGAAACTTGCAGGTGGTCTTTCACGCCCTTGTGCCATCGGTTTTTTGCAGCGTCGTATTTGAGCTTCGGGAACTGCAGCCATGTCAGCGGGAGCAGCAACCTGCGTGCTTTCGCAAGCCGTCCGGCTGCCGCTGCATCCACCGCCTGGCGGGTGTCCGTGAGTTTCTTCACGAACCGCGGAGAGCTCTTCGTGATCCAGTTGACCGCCCCCCAGTATTGGTTGCTGAACAGCCGGGCTGCCAGCTTGAAACCGTATGCCGACAGGTGCCTGGTGAATGTCTCCTCCCTCAGCCTGCGCAGGTGGCCGGGTTCCTCAAAGTAGAAACGGTCTTCCCGGTCATGTTCGATGCCATTGCGCATCATTTGGGTGAGGTCATATTCATAGCTGCCGGCATTGCCACAGGGCAGGATATGCAAATGTGTCGCGGAAGGGGAGGAGAATGCATCCAGCTGGCGGAATGTTCCGGGCAGGTCGTCCACGTGCTCGATCACGTGATGGCTGAAGATCAGGTCGAAGGAACCGTGATGTTTTTCCGCTTCTTCGAATCCAAAGAAACTGCAGTCGGGATTTTTCTCCGCGGCATTGCGCAGGGCCGTGGGGCTTATCTCACAGCCGGATACCTCCCAGCCGGGCAGGGTGTCCTTGATCACCCGCGTGAAGACACCGTTTCCTGACCCGAAATCCAGGGCTTTACCCGCAGCGGGAAGCGCCAGCATATGCAGCAGTTCGCGCACTTTTCGAATCTTGCCGGTATCCCAGGATTCCATGTACCCCTCCCGGTATCTTTTGTCGTAGAACGCTGTTTGCGTCGAGGTGGATTCTCTCATCTTTGCAAATGTAACCATTACGGGATATCCTGACGGGGCTTCCACCGGCCGGCCATCAGGACTTCTCCGCCAGCATCACATTATTCAGGTAGAGATCCCGACTCTCCGGGAACAGCCGGCTGAAGGCCATGGCCAGCAGGTTATTGGCGGTGAAAAAGACCGTTCTCGCAACGGAACGCACCACGGGTATGTCTTTCAGCACCGATAGGATATGCCGGTTCCAGTAGACGATCCTCAGTTGTGTGATGGCTTCGATCGTTCCACCGGTCTTGTGGTATTCCCTCACCACGAATCCGTTCGATTCGAACATGTGTCGCATGGCGAAGGAAGTGTAGCGGGCGTAATCCGAAGGGATCTCATGCTCCCCAAAGGCAAAGGGACAGGTCACGAGGATCCTGCCACCGGGTTTCAGCACCCGCCTCAATTCCTGCAGGATCTCCGGCAGATTGAATACATGCTCAAATACCTCGCTGCTGAAGATGCTGTCAAAATGATCATCGGGGAACGGGATCGTCTTCCCGTCATAGAACACATCCACCTGACCCTGTTCATAGGTCTCGCCCTCGGCTTTGTAGTCCACGCCGATGTATTCATCCACCGAGAACAATCCCTTATATGGCTTGAGGCCGCATCCGAAATCCATCATCCTCCCTTGGAGCGAAGGCGCAAGCCGGGAGATGCTTTTGAACAGATTCGAACGTATGAGGAACAGCGGATGCGAAATGCCCGGATTGAATGCTGTAGGTATGTCCCTGTTGATATTCGCCATGGTCCCTGCTTTCTTATGGGATCCAAAAATACGGATTGTGGGAGGGTCGCCGCGGCTTTATTCCTGTTTTTTGATTTACTTGCAGCCATGATCCTCAAATACCTCAATAAGGCTGCCGCGAGGTTCGGCTACCGCCTCGAGCGGAATGCTCCGCAACTGCCGCCAGACATAGCGGCCGACAAGGCGTTCATGGAACTCTATCATACAGTCAGGCCTTTTACCATGACATCGGCAGAGAGACTATACGCACTCTACCAGTCCGTCATCTACGTATGCGAGCATGAGATCCCAGGTGATCTCGTCGAGTGTGGCGTATGGAAGGGTGGGAGTTGCATGATGATGGCGCTGGTATTGCAACAGCGGCATGACAAGGAACGGAAAATCTGGCTCTATGACACTTTCGAAGGGATGTCGGAACCCACCGGTGAGGACAGGCAGCTGACAGGTGAAAGCGCTGACCTGCTGCTGCAACGGGAGGATAAAGCGAATCCCGATTCCATCTGGTGCTATTCCACGATAGACGCCGTTACCGCCAATGTGCTGTCCACCGGGCTAGCGGCCGACCGGTTCGTCTTCACAAAGGGCAAGGTGGAAGATACGATTCCAGATGTGATGCCATCCGCGATATCCCTGCTGCGATTAGATACCGACTGGTACGAATCCACAAGGCACGAACTGCTGCATCTATATCCTTTGTTGTCGTCGCAGGGCGTCCTCATCATAGACGACTTCGGGCATTGGGAAGGGGCTAAAAAAGCCGTTCTGGAATATTTCAAGGAGTCTAAACCGTTGATCCAGCGGGTAGACTACACAGGAAGGATGCTCATCAAAACCAGTTGATTTTATTCCACCGCAGAGCACATGCGCCGTCAGGAAGCTTTGCCGTCCAACCTGTGGCCTGCTTGTCCTCTGCGGTGGAAATCATCACATATGGACCTCGATTTTTTTCACGAAGTTCCCCTTCGGTTGTGCACCGACGAGCTTGTCTACGACCTTTCCGTCTTTTATGAACAGGATCGCAGGTATGGATGTGATGCCATAGTTGATGGATAATTGGGGATTGTGGTCGACGTTCACCTTGCCCACATTCACTTTTCCCTCGTACTCTTTTGACAATTCTTCCACGACAGGACCGATCGCACGGCATGGGCCGCACCACTCCGCCCAGAAATCGACGATGGAGAGCTTGTCGGAAGACAGTACTTCCGTCTGAAAATTGGAGTCATTGAATTCTTTGGCCATTGAGGACTGTTTAATTGTTGATGGTGATATATGAATAACAAAATCGTTTCCAAAAGGTTTCATCTGTCCTTTTGACATGTTATGTGCTCAGGTCGTTTCGACAACGGTCTCCAGATCGGGGTTTTCCCACAGAAAGGACGCCATTTCGTCATTCATCTCGAAGCCCTTGTCCATGGTTGTCAGCGTCACGGTCGCCGCGTTCTTCCTGTCATGAAAGACAAATTTAAGCCTTGATTTGCCCGGATGTGCACGCATGTTTTTTTCTATAAATTCCAGATGTTTTTCCGTAAAAAGTCCGGGGTTTATGTTGATCTGCATCTGACGGGTCATAACCCGCTTGATTGTTTCGAGCAAGCAGATATCGGCGATCTTGAAGTTCCAATCGTTGCGGTATTCTCTTTTTTCGAAACGGCCCTGCACGAAAAGGCAATTCCCGTTCACGAAATAGTGGGAGAATTTCACGTACTGGTCACTGAACATCGTCAATTCGAACTTCCCTGTGAAATCCTCCAACTGCAGGACTCCGAATTTTTTGCCTTGTTTGGATACCCGGTGCTGTGAGCCGGTGACAAGCCCTGCCAAACGAAATTGCCGAGTAGGGTTGGGTTGATTTTCGATCTCAGACTGGTGTGCGTTGTATTCTGAGATGGGGTTGATGCCGTAATGACGGATCTCGAACCTGAAATGGTCCAGGGGATGCCCGCTCAGGAACATGCCGGTAACGTCTTTTTCTTTGTCGAGGACTTCTGTCAGCGACCAGGGCGGGCAGTCGGATATCTTCGGTATGGGCACTTCGTACATCATCGGCAGGTCGCCGAAGAGCGTATTGGAGGTGTTGGCGGTTTGGCTTTGGAAGATGTTTCCGAACCGGATGATCTTCTCGAGACCCGTGACCGACTCGCCATCCTGGATGTGAAAATACTGACCACGGTGTAGGTTGGTATCAAAATCAAAAGCTCCGGAAATCGCCAGGCTTTCGAGAGATTTCTTATTCACCACCCGCTGATTGACGCGTTTCACGAGGTCGAATATCGTGATGAAAGGGCCCTGTTTCCTTCTTTCATCGATGAGTCCGTCGACGGCGGCTTCGCCCACACCCTTCAGGCCCCCGAGCCCGATGCGGATATCGCCCTTCTTGTTGACGGCAAACCCCTTGAGGGATTCGTTGATGTCGGGGCCGAGTACGGTGAGCCCCATACGCCTGCATTCTTCCATGTAGAAGGTGATCTTTTCTATGTTTCCGGCGTGGTTGAGCACGGCTGCCATGAACTCCGGCGGATAGTTCGCTTTCAGGTAGGCCGTCTGATAGGCCACGAGCGCGTAGCAGGTGGAGTGTGATTTGTTAAAGGCATATTGAGCGAAAGCCTCCCAATCCGTCCATATCTTCTCGAGCTTGTCTCGAGGATGTCCTTTTGCCTCCGCTCCATTGATGAACTGCGGCTTCATCTTGTCGAGGACGGGCTTGACCTTTTTACCCATCGCCTTGCGAAGCACGTCGGCATCTCCCTTTGTGAACCCTCCGATCTTCTGCGCAAGCAGCATGACCTGTTCCTGGTAGACGGTGATGCCATAAGTTTCACTAAGGTATTCCTCCATCTCCGGAAGGTCGAAGGCAACCTCCTCCCGGCCGTGTTTGCGCTCGATGTAATTGGGGATATATTCCATCGGACCGGGCCGGTACAGGGCGTTCATGGCTATGAGATCCTCGAACTTGTCCGGTTTCAGCTCCCGCAGGTGTTTCTGCATGCCTGGACTTTCAAACTGGAATGTTCCGATCGTCTCGCCTCGCTGGTAGAGTTGGAATGTCGGGCTGTCGTCAAGCGGGATGTCATCGATGTCAATGCTGACGCCATGATTGAGCCGGATGAGTTCGAGTGCGGTCTTCAACACGTTCAGCGTCCGTAGGCCGAGGAAGTCCATCTTTATGACACCGGCCTCTTCGATGACGCTTCCTTCTATTTGTGTCACCCAAAGCGGTGAGTCTTTTGCCGTGCAGACGGGGATGAGGTCCGTCAGGTCGCGCGGTGCGATGATGATGCCGGCCGCATGGAGGCCTGTGTTGCGCACCGACCCTTCCAGGATCTCCGCTTCATGCAGCACCCTGCTCTGCAGATCTTTTCCTTCGTAGATGAGGCGGATGCGTTTTACATTCTCCAGGTCGTCGGGATTGACGCCTTCCTTTTCTGAAAGGCTGTCATCGCTGCCGGAAATGGGCGCATGCAGGACGCGCTTCAGGGTGATGCCGGGCTTGTCAGGGATCATCTTCGCCAGCATGTTCGAGTCGGCCAGCGGAAGATCCATCACCCTGGCGACATCCTTTATGCTGCTCTTCGCAGCCATGGTGCCATAGGTGATGATCTGGGCGACCTGGTTGCGGCCGTACTTCTCGACGACGTAGTCGATGACTTTTTGACGACCCTCATCGTCGAAGTCCGTGTCGATATCGGGCATGGACTTCCGGTCGGGATTCAGGAACCTCTCAAACAGCAGCTGGTACTTGATGGGGTCGATGTTCGTGATGCCGATGCAGAAGGCGACCACGCTTCCCGCCGCAGATCCCCGGCCAGGCCCTATGAAAACACCCAACTCCCGGCCAGCCTTGATGAAGTCTGACACGATCAGAAAGTATCCGGCGAATCCCATCGTCTGTATGGTGAACAACTCGAAGGTGATCCGTTCTTCGATCTCGGCGGTCATCTCAGAATATCTCCGGTTCGCCCCCTCCCATGTGATGTGTGCGAGGTATTCGTCCTGTGAACTGAAGTTCGGCGGAACCTTGAAATTCGGCAGGAGGATGTCGCGCTTCAGGTCGAGCAACTCCACCTTGTCGACGATCTCGTTGGTGTTGTCGATGGCCTCTTCCATGTCATGGAAGACTTTGCTCATCTCTTCAGTCGTCTTGAAATAAAACTGATCGTTCGGGAACGCAAAACGCTTGTTGCGGACGTTGATGTCATCATCTGCGAAATCCCGCAAGGCAGGCGTGGCGAGCTTCTCCCCGGTGTTTATGCAGAGCAGGATGTCATGCGCGACGAAGTCTGACTGGTCGACATAATGCGAGTCGTTCGAAGCGATGACCTTTACATTGTATTTTTTCGCAAACTTCAGCAGCACCTGGTTGACTTTTTCCTGTTCCGCCATGCCATGCCGTTGCAGCTCGACGTAGTAATCTTCCTGGAAGATGTTCAGCCACCACTTGAATTCGTTCTCCCCTTCCTCCTCACCCTGCTTCAGGATCGCCTGCGGCACAAGCGCACCAAGGCAGCAGGTGGTGGCGATCAGCCCTTCGTGGTATTTATGGATCAGCTCCTTGTCGATCCGCGGGTACTTGCTGTACATCCCTTCGATGAAACCCAGGGATGTCAGCTTCATCAGGTTGCGATAGCCCACATCGTTCTTCGCCAGCAGGATCTGGTGGCGCCGGGGATCCTTTTCCTCTTTTGAAAAGGTCTTCCGAAGCCTGTTCTCCGTGATGTAAAACTCACAACCCACGATCGGCTTTACCTTCGGCGGACTGTTCTTCTTGGTCGGGTCGACGGGGTTCTTGTAGGCTTCCGCCACGAACTGGAAGGCCCCGAACATATTGCCATGGTCGCTGATCGCAAGGGCGGGCATGTTGTCCTTGATGGCTTTTTTGTACAGCGATTTTATCGGCGCCGCTCCGTCGAGAAGCGAATACTGGGTATGGACATGCAAGTGAGAAAAGCGGGCCATGGATCGTTCAGGTGGTTTACGGTCGGAAGACAAATTTCGGGTATTTGGGGAGATGGAGGGGCGGGGAGTTTTCCACAGGGACTCTCGGGAAACGACAAATGACGACGGATGTTTTTCGCAATCCAATGAAGGTCATTGCTTTATGTGTTTCATGGCAGGGTGGGGACTGTGAGAAGAGTTTCTTGGAGGAGGGTGGCCCAACAGGAAGCACCGCATGTGTATCCCGCGTTCAGGATCAACATCCTTTCGGTTTTATTTCATCATGCATGCGATCCCTGACGCAGGTGAAAACCCCATCGGTATCCTTGGGAAAGCTGTCGGAGGGGAACTTCTTGCCTCATCACCGGTCTGCTCCTGACGCCCCGTCGGCACGAAGGAGGATGCATGCACCCATCCGGTGACATCCCTACGCCAGATGCAGATCCATTCGAGCTGCAAGCAGGTGGCGACGGAGGTCAGCGTCGATTCGTCAATATCACGCCTCCAATGACCATTGCAGCACCGGCATAGGTGTATGCAGCGACGTCTTCTTTCAGGATCGTGACCGACATTAAAAGTGCAAACACCGGTACGAGGTTGTTGAATACAGCGGTACGGACTGCTCCGATCTTCACCACACCCTGGTAGTACCAAACAAAGCACAATACTGTTCCGATCAGGCCCAGGTATGCCAGTGCCGCCCAAACATCGATGGAAACCAGGGAGGGGTGCGCTTCCGGGATCGCGCATACCAGCAGCATCGCGCATCCCGTCAGGGATGCCCATGCGGATGCCTGCATGGGGCTTGAATGCTTGAGTACTTCCTTGCCGGCAAGGGTGTAGATGGCCCAGGTGACAGGGCATCCCAGCATGAAGGCATCTCCCCATTCGAAGCCGGAAAAAAGGGAGAGCATGTCTCCTCTGGAGATCACCAGCGCAACGCCAGACAGGGCCAGCAACATGCCCGCAAGCCGGCTACCCCTGATTTTTTCGCCGTATCGCCAAGACGAAAAAAGCATGACCATCACCGGATTAAGCGCCACCAGTAAAGCCCCGTGGCTGACCGGTACCATGCGAAGTCCTTTGAAAAAGAAATAATTATACGCGAAGATCCCCGTTGCCCCCAGCAGTGTATAATGCAGCAACTGCTTGCCTGTGATCCTAAAAAAGCCCGGGTTGAGTCTCCATGCCAGCGGCACGAGCACGGCCGCTGCGATGAGGAAGCGGAAAAAGGCACCGGTGAATGGTTCGAATGTCTGGGTCGCGATGCGTGTCGCGATGAAGGTGCCACCCCAGAAAAAGGCCACGAGGACGAGTTTTAAATGTGTCAAGGCCGGTTGGTATGTTGCTTGTGCCGGAATGATTTTCGATCGTCGAGTATGCCTTGCCGTTATAACGGTAACGCATAATTTAAAACTTGCTCAGGTGGCGGATGATAGTACCCTCTCCCTGGCGATCAGGCAACCGCCCATCACGCCCGCACGTTCCCCCAACTTGGACAGTTTCAATTGCGTATCGTTGTTGACCAGCCCCAGCGTGTATTTATTCAACGCGCTTCTGATCGGCAGTTTGATCAGCTCGCCGGTTTCCGAGACCTTCCCGCCGAGGATGACCAGTTCGGGGTTGAAGATGTTGATCAGGATGGCAATGGCCCGCCCGAGTTTTTCTCCGAGTTCAGATAATACCTCTATGACCAGGGTATCCTCCTTCCTGGCCGCTTCGATCACATCCTCCAGCCTGATCTTGTCAAGGTCCTTATGATTCATGGTCAGGATGGAGGACGACCCTTTCGCGATCTTGTCCTTGACAATGCTCAGGAGCGCCAATCCCGAGGTTTCCGTCTCCAGACAACCTTTTTTGCCGCAATGGCAGATGATCTCATTGTGGAAGAAAGGGATATGCCCCAGCTCACCGCTGAACCCCGACTTCCCATAGTATAAAGATCCGTCGATCAGGATGCCCATGCCCAGGCCGAAGTCTATGTTTATGAAAAGGACATTCCGCTCATGCCTGACCACCCCGTTCATGAACTCCCCGTATGCCATCGATCTCGAATCGTTCTCGATGAATGTCGGGATGCCGATCTCCTTCTGGATGATCTGGCTCAGCGGCTCCTCCTGGAAATGAAAGAAACTATAGCTGTACCCGGTGAGGTGATTGATGCGACCGGTGAGGTTTATCCCCACCCCCAGTATCCTGTTCCTGATGTCGTTGAAATCACTGATGAAATCCTCAATGATGGCCGTCAGCGCATGCAGCGACTCGGGGGTGTTCTCCAACTGATAGGGCACCAGCTCCCTGACGCTGATGAGGTGCTTCTTGAAATCCAGCAGACCGATGTTCACATAGTACTTCTTCACATCCACCCCGATGAAAAAACAGGCATCATTCACCAACCCATACACATTCGCCTTGCGCCCACCGGTGGAATCGATCTTGCCATAATCCCGAATAAGGCATTCCTGGACGAGTTCATTCACCAGACTGGCCGACTTCGGCACGCTGATATTCAACTCCCGGGAGATATCCATGACCGTGGCCGTGTCGGATGAATCCAGATACGTGATGATCGCGCGCTTCAGGGATTTATTCTTGTAGGCGACACCTGAAATGCTTTCAGTCGAGAAAATCGAGTATGCAGGCTGGTTATCAGTCATTTTATCAGGGTATTCCTTACACGTCTACGCCCGTCAAAACTAATGAAGCACAGGCGCTATTATACATCCACCATCAGATGTTTATAAATAAATTATTTTAATAAGTGTGGATATTTAATAAAATAAATATACTTTTATTCCATACTTAGATAAAAATAGCTTCTTAGGACTTAAAGATGTTTAAATAATATATGACCCAGCAACTGCATAAAGTAGGCTTTCGGGTTTTGGCTGAGCTGTATAAAAACGAATTGCTGCAGGATATCCTGCCATTCTGGGTGGAAAAAAGTCCGGACAGGCAGCATGGCGGTTATTATACCTGCCTGGACCGAAAAGGCGAGGTGTTTGATACGGATAAATTCATCTGGCTTCAGGGGCGCGAAGTGTGGTGTTTCAGCTATATGTACCAGCATGTCGAGCCACGGAAAGAATGGCTTGATATGGCCGTGCTGGGGGCTGATTTCCTGGAGAAATTCGGCAGGGATCCGCAAGGTGATTGGTATTTTTCGCTCACGGAAGATGGCAGACCCTTGATCCAGCCCTGCAATATCTTCAGCGACTGTTTTGCCTGCATGGCTTTTTCAGCTTTGTACAAGATCCTGCCCGAGGAGCGATATAAAACCATCGCCATCGATACTTTTCAGAACATCCTCCGGCGCCGGCATGACTGGAAGGGGACATACAGCAAGGCCTATCCGGGTACAAGACCCCTGCGGAATTTCAGCCTGCCGATGATCCTCTGCAACCTCGCCCTGGAGATGGAAGACATCATGGGGGCCGGGCATATCGACACACTCATTCCCCAGGTTGTGCAAGAAGTGATGGATGTTTTTTATCAGCCATCCTCAGGGCTCATATTGGAGAATGTCAAGCCCGACGGAAGCTTCAGCGATAGCTTCGAAGGCAGGCTTTGCAACCCGGGGCATTCCCTGGAAGCCATGTGGTTCATCATGGACCTCGGTGTGCGCACCGGCAATCAAAAACTTATAGAACAAGCCAGGGATATCATGCTCAATACCCTGGAATTCGGATGGGACAAGCAACATGGCGGCATCTTTTATTTTTTGGACATCAAAGGGCATCCGCCCCTGCAGCTGGAGTGGGATCAAAAACTGTGGTGGGTCCATGTGGAAGCGCTGGTGGCGATGGCAAAGGCGATCCAGATGACAGGAGACCAACGATGCGTCGACTGGTTTCATAAGCTGCATGATTATACCTGGGCACATTTTAAAGACAAGGAGTATCCGGAATGGTTCGGTTACCTGAACAGGCGCGGTGAGGTACTGCTTGACCTCAAAGGCGGGAAGTGGAAGGGGTGCTTCCATATTCCACGATCACTGTACCAGATATGGAAGACCCTGGAAAAGATCTGACAGATTCAGACATCAACCATTTTCATGAAACGACCGATCTCGCATATCCTGACCTTCGCCTTTCTTGTGCTGTCTCATCACAGCCTTGCACAGCGGCATCTGCGCACGGATGTGCTGGTGGTCGGTGGCGGAACGGGCGGCTCCGCAGCAGGCATCCAGGCTGCCCGGTCGGGTGCCCGGACTGTCATCGCGGAACAGACGACCTGGCTTGGCGGGATGCTCTCCGCTGCCGGTGTGTCGGCATTCGACGGCAACCACAATATGCCATCCGGCATCTGGTCACAATTCAGGAATGAACTCTACAAGGTATACGGCGGGCCTTCCAAGGTGGCCACCGGCTGGGTGAGCAACACCCTCTTCGAACCGCATGTGGGGGACAGCATCTTGAAGCGCTTTGCCGCTGCTGAAAAAAGGCTGACCGTTCGCTACAATCTACTTTTCACCGGGGCGATCATGAAAGGCAGGCGGATGAAGGGAGCCCGATTCAGGGATGAGGCCACGGGCAGGAAAGTGACCATCCGGGCCCAGCAGGTGATCGATGCCACCGAGCTGGGAGACGTGATCGCCGACGCCGGAATACCCAGCGATATCGGAATGGAGGCCAGTGCCTTGACCGGTGAAAAAGTCAACGTGCCATCTACCAACGACATCATTCAGGACATGACCTTCGCCGCGATCCTGAAGGATTTCGGGCCCGGAGCGGATTGCACCCTTGTTCGACCTGCCGGATACGACCCTATGGAATTCGATGGCTGCTGCAACGAATTCTGCAGCACGCCCGATAAACTCACGACCAACGTAGATGCCCGCCAAATGCTCGACTACGGCAGATTGCCGAATGATAAATACATGATCAACTGGCCCGGAAAAGGCAATGACATCTACCGCAATATGATCGTCATGTCACCTGCCGAAAGGGCTCAAGCGGTCGCCCTGGCGAAAGCGAAGACCATTCGGTTCATCTATTTTCTGCAGACGCAGACCGGCTTTAGGAACCTTGGACTGGCGGTTGATGAATTTCCGACGCTTGACAGGCTGCCACTCATTCCCTACCACCGCGAAAGCAGGCGCTTGAGGGGCATCGTACGCTTCAACCTCAACCATATCGCCGAACCGTACAGCCAGGCGGAGGCCCTCTACCGGACAGGGATAGCCGTAGGGGATTATCCGGTCGATCACCACCACCGGGAGAACCTGAACGCCCCGCAGCACCTCGGATTCTATCCCGTGCCATCCTTCAACCTGCCCCTGGGTGCATTGATCCCCGCCGGGTACGACGGCATCATCGCAGCGGAGAAAAACATCAGTGTGAGCAATGTGGTCAATGGCACCACCCGGCTTCAGCCCTGCGTGATGCTGACCGGACAGGCGGCCGGAATGCTCGCGGCTTTGTCTGTCGCATCCGGCATGCAACCCCGGATGGTCCCGGTGAGGAAGGTGCAGTCGGCACTGATCGAAGCAGGTGCGTATATCATGCCCTATTTTGACGTTAAACCCGATCATCCGCATTTCGCTGCCATCCAGCGGATCGGTGCCACCGGCATCCTCAAAGGGAAGGGCGAGCCTTACAAATGGGCCAACCGTACCTGGTTCCACCCG
>CAJBPC010000689.1 GCA_903957405.1 uncultured bacterium
CGGCACGACCGGCGTCTGCCTGCCGGTGTGCGATGCTCCCGCAGCGCCATATCGTCCTCGGATGGCGGCTTCTGTTTCCAGCGAAAGGTCATGCCCCTTGAATCCCATCCATACCCTGATGTCGTGGATCGCCTTGTCGACCTCATACTTCATGCCGTTCCCGCAGCCCCATGCGAAATCCGGGATGTGCTTCGGCGTCAGGCCTTCGCAGAGCACGTTTGCGGAGATGCCCACGACCGTACCCGTATTGAAGGATGTATTGATGGCGGAACGGCTGAAATCTCCCATGAACAGGCCGCATTTTGTGCCGGCGGACTCGTATCGTTCGTCCTGCATATTCCAAACTTTCACCCCACCGCCGGTGTTCTTGACATTGGAGCAGCTCGTTCCCGCCCCGAGATTGCACCAGGCACCGATGACGGCATCCCCGATATAGCCATGATGGGCCTTGTTGGAAAAATCCATGAGGATGCTGTTCTTCACTTC
The DNA here is from genome assembly GCA_903957405.1 of uncultured bacterium. GTDB lineage: Bacteria > Bacteroidota > Bacteroidia > Chitinophagales > Chitinophagaceae > Pollutibacter. The sequence continues at coordinate 487 of CAJBPC010000689.1, forward strand.
TCCGCCGACGATGCAATGCTTTCCGATGGTGGTGCCGCCGTAGAGTGCCGCCCCCATCTTCACCACCGCTCCATCACAAACAGCGAGGGGCCCCCGGAGCATGGCGCCATCCATGACCAGCACGTTCTTTCCGATGTAGACGGGCCCGTCGGACGCGTTGATGGTGCAGTGTTCGAACCGAACGCCGTCTTCCACGAAAATATAGCCGCGATTGGTGGTTTGCACGGTGTCGGGGATGGGGTTCGACTCTCGTTCGCGGGTGACGCGGTTGTAATCTGCGGTGATGGCCCATGCGTTGATGGATGGCATCTGCCAGGGACGATCAAGCCTGCGATGATCTGTCTGCGAGAGGTCTGTCGGGACTGCACTCAACCCCGACCAATCGCCGGGTATGATGCCCTCGGGCATGTCATCCGGTCGAGCCTGTGGACCGAATATGGATTCCCACTTCTCACGGATGGTGAGGATCCCTATGCGAAGATCACCTACCGGCCGGATGGCGGTAAAGGGATGAAGCCGGGGAACGATATCCTTTGGTGATAGGTCCATGGACAGGGAAATGTGACAGGGATAAAGCTACTGCAAAACTTGTAACGGCACGGTAAAAAGGCCACGACCTTTAGGAAGCGACGCTGCGTTTTGCAGGCGACTTCCCGGCAGGGTTGAAAAAGAAAAACCCTCCGTTTCGGGAGGGTTCGACTATGATCATCGGCATTATGCCTTCTTAGCGTACTTCTTCTTGAACTTGTCGATACGACCTGCAGTGTCCACAAGGATATTCTGTCCTGTGAAGAACGGGTGCGACATGTTCGAGATTTCCATCTTGATCACTGGATAATCGTTGCCGTCTTCCCATTTGATGGTCTCTTTGGAAGCAGCGCAGGAACGAGTTATGAATGTGTGACCATTACTCATGTCCTTGAAAACAACTAAGCGGTAGTTGGCCGGGTGGATACCTTGTTTCATTTTTATTGATTTTAAGGCCGCATGGATTTTGCCATGACGTCATTGAAATAGATTGCGAAATTATGGAAACGCTTTCATCCGTGCAAATGATTTTGAGAAAGCATCAGCTCCTCATGTTCTCATATTGCAGGGGGATGCCGATCTCGGCTTCCCGGCAGGTGCGGATGGCATCCTGCAGGTCATCGATCTTCTTACCGGTGACGCGCACCATGTCATCCATGATCTGCGCCTGCACCTTGAGGCCTGCGTCTTTGATGATCTTCACGATCTTCTTGGCATCCTCCTGCTTGAGTCCGTTGCGGACAGAAACCTCCTGCTTCACGACCTTTCCGCTTGGGTAGGGTTCCTTCGACAGGTCGAATGCATCGGGAGAGATCCCTTGTTTGTTGGCGCGATTGATCAGGACGTCGATGAGTTGACCCATCTTCATGTCGTCGGAAGTGGATAAGGTCAGGAGATATTCCTTCTTGTTGAAGTCTATCTCCACGGGCGTATCCTTGAAGTCGAAGCGGTTCGTGATTTCCTTTCGGGTGACATTGACGGCGTTGTCGAGCAACTGACCGTCGACTTTTGATACGATGTCGAATGATGGCATATGAAGAGATTTATCGTAAGGAAAAAGCAATCAAAAATAGGGAAAGTCCGTCAATGCCGTATCGGATCGATGGCGCTTCAGGAAGGTTTAACGGCCGTTGCCGCGGATTGCTTCCTTCCCTGGTTCCACCACAGAAACATGCCTAGGATCACGAGCAAGGTGGATATCAACTCAGCCTGTGTCGGATGAAATCCGAAGATGGAGTAGGTTGAATTGACCCGTATTTTTTCCACAAGAAAGCGCTCTATCCCATTGAAGATGAGGTACAATGCGAACAGTCTACCTGGCACTTTGATGATTTTCCGAAGGCTCCACAGCAGGATGAACAGCAGGGTGCAGGCGATGATTTCGTAAAGGGGTGTGGGGAACACCAAAGGGTTGAGCTGTGCGCAGTAATTGCCCTCGCAGCCGGGGATCGGCGACCCGACCTCGTTCACGTTATGGGGATAATTGTATGCGAACAACCAGTTGGGAAGGAAAGAAGGTCCTTCGAAATGGGTCCTTGGTATGTTCTCCACGCTGCCGAATTCCGAGGTCAGGTATTGTGCGTATGCGGGATTTTCCTGAAGGGTTTGGCTGAACCGGTCGCCTTCGGCACGAACGATCGCACCATCCGTGTCGAGCATGTAGGCCGTGTTGAAAATACCCCAGTCACCATCCCCTGAAACCTGGCATCCGATGCGTCCGACGGCATATGCGATCATCAATACCGGTGCGGTGGCATCCACGAGGTGGTAGAGGTTGATGCCCTTGCGGTGGGCGAAATAGAGGATGGCGGCGGCTGCAACGATAAGCCCTCCGTAGAAGGTCAGTCCGCTCGGCGCCAGCAGGTTTGCAATGGGGTCCTGAATGAAGCGATCCCAGTTTTCGAGGTTATCGAAGATCTTGGCGCCAAGGAAACCTCCAATGGCTCCGAGTACGATGATGTCGGCCACGCGCTCATGCGGCCATATGCGGACTTTGCGTTTTTCCGGCTTGGCGAGGGCTTCTTTTTTCTTTTCGTAGTATTTCAGTCCGGCAAAAAGAGCTGCCAGGATGATCCCCCCGGCCCAGCTGCCGCGTGAAGAGAAAATATACTCCTGGGGATTCTCCTCCCCACCGTTCATGAAAGCACCGATGATCTTGTAGCCCACGATGAAGCCGAAGATAAAATTTCCTATGAGGGTGGCCCAACTGGCGGGCTCTCCGACCATCACCAGCTCTTCCTTGGGTGAAAGCAAGCCTTGCTTTTCCTTTCGAATGAGTTCACGCGTCAGGATAAGTCCGGATATGACGAATGCCATCGCGACGAAAAACCCAAAGGAGTTTACGTATTGCGTAAATGACGGGGGTTCCCCTCCGAATATGTCTTTCAGGAAATGATATAAGTTGGGATACATCGGGGTCTTGAATTGATGATGCAATATAATGCATAAAGCGAGGTGTACGCAATGCTTTGCGGATTGAAAGATACGAAGGACACTGAAAACAAAAGCAGCGCATACCGGTCGCATGCACTGCTTAAAGGATTGAGCGATCCGGATATGGGTGAAAATTCAGGCAAGAACCTTTTCCTTCCGGCGGATGGCTTCGATACGGACGATACACGATTGAGAAGCGATGTGCTACTGAATGGCCGATTGGCAACTGGCTTTCGAGCCGGAGCAGCTGAACAAAAAAATTTGACGCATACCTGTAAGCTAGAAATGCCGTGTGATGGCTTTGGCGCTCAAGTATGTTGTTAATATCTGGATGAGTTTTATTCATGCTCCATTGCGGTCACTTCCGATGACTCAATTCCAAGCTTGTATGCTGTTGAATAAAAAATCAGAAGGGCGTGATGCAAACTTTTGGAATGTTAGGGACTCTTGGAGAGTGGGGGGACTTCTCAAAAGCACCCCCACTTCTCAAGAGTGTACCCACTCTCC
>CAJBPC010000690.1 GCA_903957405.1 uncultured bacterium
AATACATTACGAAGCATCCCTTTGATAGAACTTCCAGGAATATAATGCGTCTTTTTTCCATCCTTTATGTATGATGGGAAATATTGAGTCCTATCCCGCGGTTCCTTCCCAGACCTGATAAATATCGGCGTCTCTGCCACGATCTCGATCTCGATCTCGCCGCTCTCACCGTCAGAAAACGGCAGGTCATGAGAAACATCGCCTGCCCAATCAGGCTTGTAAACATCTTTCCATTCCGGAGCCGGGACAAAATTATAGGGTGACTTGGCAGGCATAACAGTCAGTTTTATGGATTAAAATATTGATACAGGGTGAATACAATTGATTGGCAGATACAGGCAACAGAATCGTTTTATCAACTCCCGAACCCAACGAAGATCAATTCACCGGGGACCATCACAGTCATCCTCGCACATGCAGGATCGATCTCCTCGACCCAGGTACGCTTGAATTTGAGTCGTGCGTGCCCCGCTATCCGGTGACTCAGAAAAGGGACGGCGTCATCAATAGATTGGTCTTTCATATCGTAACGCACCACCTGAAGATGGCCGACATGACGAACATGGATAGACTGCCGATGCTCTGCATCCCATAGTAGTGCTTCTTGTATGAAAGCCTGACCTGCTTGGTTTCGTGGAACGTCACGTCCTTCCAGGACATTCGGCAATTCCTTGTCAGACATCCAGACATATCCCTCATACTTTGCCTGCGGTATGCTGTCGAGTGCAGGGCTGTGTTCTATGTGCATTTTTCCGATCATGGTCATACGGTTAACTTTTTTGAATGAGCGACATTTTCCCTCTGAATACACCATGTCCCTTGGTGGTCATGCCCCCGAGTGGCAGCCTGCCATTCCATATATCACCTAAAGCCAGTTCCAGGGCTTGAGTGAAAGTATCCTCATATCCGGCTTTATCTCGCATGTCCACATGAACAGATAGCATGATGGCATCTTCATCTTTCGTCGTAGGCAAATTGTTGACCCGTTCGCTGAACAGAAAACCAGGTAGGGCGCCACCTGTGAAACGATCGATGGTGACATGAAAGAAGATCGAATCATCTTTCACTCCGGCCTTTAACACATCGTCGATGATGACACGGCCTACATGCCCCTTGCCCTGATCATTATTTTCATTGGAAGCGGACCCGAAGAGCCATTGAACGGCAGGGCACTTTTCTGCAGTGTATGCTTTGCAACCTTTCGGATCATCCACAAACCATTCATTTAGCCGGTTGTGATGATAACAAACCCGATGTGCAAGGGCTCCCTTAATGGAAGTGGCCGGGATCAGGGTAAGTGGCTTAGATCTAGACAGTTTCTTGCTTTGGTCGTACACAAACTCCCATTCAGTCACCGGTTTTTGATCGGCGTGTTCATCCCCCCGGCCGGATCCAAAGATGAAAAAGTCATCCGGCTTCAACGCGAGTTGATATGACCTGATGCCCTCTCCAACGTGATGTTGTAGTGTGGCAGGTGCCTTTAGTTCCGGCTTGCCATTATTCAGGGAGGGATCCCAGTTCAAGAACTCGTTGAAAGCAGACTTATCCCCGGAGATATCTAACACACTGGAACCCATCCGATGTACTTTTAACTTCCCGTATCCATTGCGGGTTCCCTGCCCGATCCTGAACATCGGACTGCTGAACGTTTGCAACAAGGCTTCCCAGTGTAGTTGATCATCAGCGTTACCCATGAGCATGATCTCGCATCGGAAACGAGCCCCTTTGGGCAGCACCTGGTTGTCGAAAAGTCCATTCGTTTCAGCGGCCCCCTTTTTGCTGATCCGCACATGTTTTCTGACCGGAAGATTGGACAGGATCGTAAGAAGCTGTGTGGGTATTTGAGTATTGGCCTCTTCGTAGACTTTATCATCATCTACGATCAGCAGGGCATCACTTAACCTGAGACGCGAACCTACGCCCTTGTTCCCATCCTGATGACCAAATAGATCTTTCCAATAAGCTGCATCATTACCTGGCTCAAGGTCATGCCTGAGTACCCCCGTTAAAGAAGTGCCGGGGATCATGGGTAACCCATTCCAGTCGGTTCTTATCAATGCATCGACAAGCGCGCCCGACTTCCCTGCACCTATGAACAATGGGGTAACTGCTTCAAATTCCAGGCGGGCGATGTATCTGTGTGTGAGTGCTGATGCTTTCATCATTTTTTTGATTTCTTTGCGATTTCTGAACAAAAACGAGCAACGAAAGCGGGACCGTACTTATCTGGATCTGTTTGATGCTGCTCTTTATATTTATCCATATATTTTTCAATAAGGCGCTTGAAGGTCCGTATCAGCAGATCATTATCAGCTCCCCAGATATTTTGATAGGCGACCCCATGATACAGATACGCATTTTTCTCATCATTCTTCGAGTTTTGGGCGGAGGGATCACCGATAAGTTTATTTCGCATCGTTACATAATTCGGTGAATCTTCTGCTATACTTCTGATCGTTCCCCACTGACTTGATGTGATTTTTGATCCCATCAACTTTTTAGCTTCATTGCTGTCCAGCGCAGCATACACATCTTTCATTAGATCCTGCGCATCATGCTCGATGGTCATCCGATGCTGCAAGTACTTACCCAGTAATGTTGAGGGATCCTTCGGAGCAGAAGGGATATCATTGATTGTACCATGCTTTTCAACCTGATCCTGCACAGGAGATGATCCATTCGAAATTACTTTGGCTGTTGAAACATCTCCCTCTAAGAAAAACGGATTAATGATATATCTCCCCAGTCCCTCGGCCTGAAATCCACCGGTGGTACCGGTTTTGGTGCTGACAGTCATCTGTTCTTGATCAGGAACAATACAAAAGACTGATCCTGCAGCAATCGCATGTCTTTGCGTATCAGTGGTATTTCGCTTGGCATTCCACGGAGCCCAGCTGAGATTGCGTACCTGAGAACGACGCCAGTCGATCTTGCCACCTGTGATGCCGAACACTTCCGGATCGGGTTCATACGATGGCAATCCATGCTGGTCAAAATAACAGAGATGGGATTCAATGTAAACCAGGCAATGACCCTCGGATTCAAAGGTCATTTTCTCATTGAAACTTAGATCATTTTTTTTTATATCAACCCAACCATATTCGGCAGTTCTGGACTTTCCGATCCGCTGATCGCCCATAAGAACCGATTCAACTTTTTTCAAAAGATCCTCAGTGTCATAATCAACAGAAAACACAAAATTTTGTCCTCTGGAAATGGATTCAAATCCGAACATCTGCTCATCACGAGACCTGCGCGTATCCGCATCGTGGGCTGATTTCAGACGAAACACCTTTTTCACATCAGGAACCTCTGTTCCATCCGCGGCCAGAAATTTACCGCGCTTTTGTTGCAACTGCTTATCCTTAAGATGTGGCTTTAATTGACCGTCAGCGTTATGGATCAGATGTTGCAAATAAATATGACCGTCTTGCTGATTCTTGACCGTCATCATTGAAAAGGGCATCCGCCATGATAACTTTTCTCC
>CAJBPC010000691.1 GCA_903957405.1 uncultured bacterium
AGGCCGGGCACTCCCACCCCGTCAGGATACCTGCCCGTCATGAGGGATGCACGGGTTGGCGCACACACGGGGGAGTTCGAAAAGAAACGATCAAAGCGCATGCCGGCCCGGCAAAGGGCATCTATGTGGGGAGTCCGCAGATCCTTGGCACCATAGATCGACAGGTCGTTCCATCCGAGATCATCGGTGAGGATCAGCAGGATGTTCGGTCGAGTCCGGTCAGGCTTCTGCGCCAGCAACGGGACGGAAACAAGCAACAGCTGGACGACCATCGCAATCATGCAAAAAGGTCGCGCGAACGGATGGGTCGATGTCATGATCAGCGTTGGTTATGGAATGATGAACGGAATGATCCGCGGAGACGAAAATATAAACAAATTTGACAACCCCTCGCCATGCGATCGAAAGGATGACCATGAAAAAGGGAGATGAAATATCTTGAAACATCACGACAGTTTAAATCGAAACGCCCCAGAGTCCACCACATTCAGATGTCGTGTAAACTTAATGCAGACATCTGTAACTTTGCGGCGCAAATGACTTAACACGAGTGAGTGTGCTGCCTGCTGCGGTTCCTCCGATGAAAACCAATACAATGTCGACCATGATCAGTCCGAATGTAAATGCATCATTCATTTATCATGCCCTCAAACTCTCAGACGCGCTTAAGAAAAATACCGAGTCTGTCATCAAGAAGCACGGCATCACGGCACAACAACTTCAGATCCTGCTCCTGCTGGCCAATGACCCCAACACGATTTTCCTTCAGGAGCACCCACAGCAGAAACCGCTGATGGCAAAAGAGGTCGCCCAGGCACTGGATGTGAGCAGGGCGAATATCACGAATCTGCTGAACATCCTGATCGGCAAGAAACTCGTAGCATCCACGGAAGACGACAACGACAAAAGAAGGAAACGCCTCAAGCTCACCCCGTCAGGTAACAGGCTGGTGCAAAAAGCGGTGGGACTGCTCGACAAAAAAAACGAGACAATACTCTCAGGTCTCTCCCAAAAACAGAAAGAAAGCTTCATCCTGACGGTCAGGAATTGTCTGGCCCTATTGTCGTAAAAAATAAGCCCTTGTATTTACCGATTGCCGGCATGATGCCCCCTCAATCGCTTGAAGCCATATACCGCGCCCGAGGCAAGCAGCAGGGATAACCCGCCATCAATAGGAACATCGGATCCCTGGGGATCGTTGCCATTGGCATCCGGCTGCGCAACAAGAGAGAGCGGGAATGCCAATAAGAACATGATCACCACCTGCGTGATCATTTTTTTTATAAGGATCATGAGGGAATTTCTTTTTTATTGATTCACTATTGTTTCACAAACTGTTCGATCGTTTTTTGTCCGGCGGCACTTGTCAGTTCCAGCAGATACGTTCCGCGAGGGAGTTTATCCGTCGGGATCTGCAGGGACTTCCCATCCGCCTTCATTCCGGTCATCTTCCATACCTGCTGCCCCTGTGGCGTGATGATCCTTGCCGAATACAGGCCTACATCCGCATTTGCGATCAGTACGTTCAACCGGTCGAGTGCGGGGTTTGGATAGAGGCTAAGCGTAGGGCCATTGAAGTCGAGGTTGATGCGCACCACAGCACTATACCGGACCGATCTGCTGTTGCGCTCCATCGTGGCGACCCTGTAGAATATTTTCCCGGAACGGGTCGCTGGGTCGAGCGTTTCATATTCCGATTTACCAGTCGCATCCACGTTCCCGATGGGTGAAAAATTGCGCCCGTCAACACTTCGCTCCACACGATAACCCAGGATATTATCCTCGTCGGATATCTGCCAGCGGACAGAAACCTTATCATCCTTTTTCGCGGCATCGATGCCGATGAATTTCAACGGGAACGCTTTAGCAGAGCGGAAAACCACCTCGAAGCGCTGATCTCCCTGGCTTGCATTGTCGGCGGTGATGTTGAAGGCATAGTTGCTGTCGATGTCCACACGCCTTGCCGTATTAAGGTACCTGTCGCGCAGTATGATCACCATATCGTCACTCAGTGATGCATGCTCCGAAAAGTTCAGGTTATATGCACCCGGCAGGTTGCCGCTGACGGTGAAGCGAACGGTATCTGTCGCGAAAGTATAAGGCCTTGTCTGTATGGCGAGCCTGTTGACACCCTTGCGCCCTGCGATCATTGCACCTGAATTGAAGCTGACCGCATCGTATGACCCGATGGCTTCCGCATTCGAAACACCATCGCGGAATCGAATGAGGCTCTCATCGAGATGATCCCCATTGGACAGTCGGAGCCCGACCATGATCCTGGCATCCCAGGTTTGATCCGTTCTAA
>CAJBPC010000692.1 GCA_903957405.1 uncultured bacterium
GGCCATCCCGGTTTCCTTCTATGACGGTGATCCGAAGTCAGGGACGCCTGTTCTCCTCCAAACGGCTTTCTTCACCCCCGGCAGGACTCAAAAGGACTGTGAGACCTTCACCCATATCATCCAAAGCCCGCTTAGAGGGATGGTGACGGCAATCGTCAACCAGCGACCATCTGTGACCATTCCGGATATGGTTTTCCCCGAGACGGATACCGACAACAATGCCGACAGTGCAAAGGTCGAACGCTTCACGGTCACCATCGCTCCTGGGGATACTTCCATCTATCGAACCGGAAGCATCTCTTTCACGGCATCGAGCACCGGCGGTACGGTGTCTTTCTTCAGCTGGAAGCCGGCGGGCTGGCTCTCCTGTTCAGATTGCCCTTCACCCATCGCAAGGATTCCTTACAGCCAGACATTCACGCTGTTTGCACGGAATCAATACGAATGTACCTCGGGGGATACCACAAATGTCAGGACATACACCGAAGGAAGATATTTTCTTCCCAATGCATTCACGCCCAACAATGATGGACTCAACGATATGTTCTATGTCATGGGAAGTAAAGACATCGCCGTCATCAGAGACTTTTCCGTCTATGACCGCTATGGACAGCGCGTGTTTCATGCGACAGATATTCCCGCAAATGACCCCGTTTTCGGATGGAACGGCACGCGGAATGGAAAGGATGTCTCTTCCGCAACATTCGCCTATTCGATCATGATAGAATACATCGACAAGACCTCTGACTTTGTAAAAGGCCTGGTGACCGTTATCCGTTGATTTGTAACGGTCCATGGTGTGAAGAAAAAATGACTGAAAATCAGCCTACATCCGCAGGTCGAATGCAAACCAGACCATCCCAATGGAACCGGCGTGGTGGGCTCTTCGCACCAGTCAATACTTGCGTTTTAAGATTTACCCATCAACCTTTCCTATCTTTGACATTCAGCATCTTAACTCAGTCAGCATGCATCGTTCCATCTACATTTTGATAGCCTTGGCTTGGGTATTCCCCCGGGCGATGGCACAGCAACATCATTTTTTTTATATCCAGTCTGATAAGGAGCAGCCTTTCTATGTGAAACTCGGGGACAAAACCTACAGTTCGACTGCTGCTGGATTTCTCATCCTCTCGAAATTGAAGGATACGGCCATCGACATCGTCGTCGGTTTTCCGAAGGACGTTTACCCGGAGTATCGTTTTTTGGTAACGGGAACGGATAAGGACAGGGGCGTGGCTTTAAAGGATTTTAAGGATAAGGGATGGGGATTATTTGATTTCCAGTCTCTGGAGGTCCAGATGGGCGAAAAAACGAGTGCGGCAGCGGGCCCAGCAAAGGCGATCATCAAAACAGCGGCAACCGATTCATTTGCCACAATCCTCGCATCCGTCGTGGATGACAGCACTTTGTTAGAGTCCGGCGTGGTCCGCAAGGAGAATGTGCCCGCTGATCCTCAAAAATCGATATCCGCAGCGGTTCCGAAATCCCCTGGATCGATCGGGGCAGACAGTCTTTCTGCGACTGCAAAGCCTCTTCTAGGGGAGCCCAATATGGAGAAAACAATTCCGGTTTCTGTCATGGATACCACAATGGCGAGCATTCAGCCGGCGCCTGCTGAGCCGTCGATCTTGAAAACTCAACAGCCAGAACCGCCTCCGGATACCGCGAGGCTGTCGATGAGCCCCGCCGTCAAGTTGCAGGAATCGGTGGATTCCACCGGTACGCAAATGGTATATGTTGACCGTAAACCAGGTGGGGGACAAGACACCATATCCGTATGGCTGCCCTCCACGGATGCGGGGCAATCCCCACCCGATCGGCAGAACGAGATAAAAGACACTGCCCATGCTGCTTTTCGCCCGAACAGGGTCGACTGTCGGGGTATGATCTCCGTCAGTGAGCTTGGTGTTTTGCGCCGACGGATGGAGACGGCTCCCGATGAGGATGCAAAGGTCGCTGCAGCAGTTAGGGAGTTCAAGGCTAAGTGCTTCACTACCGAACAGGTGCGATCGCTCCTGGTGGTCTTTTCCCGCGAGGAAGGCCGCTACAAGCTCATCGGAGCGGCATATCCATACATCTACGATCCCGGAAATTATGGCCAGCTCTTACCCATTCTGAAGGACCCTTACTTCATCCATCGTTTTAAGAAACTGACGGGGAGTGCTGCCGGAAGTGCCCTGTAACCGATATTGTTCATTCAAAATCGCTGAGGCATGCCACGCTACTTTCTGGAGTTGAGTTACAAGGGTACGCGGTATAGTGGCTTCCAGATCCAGGAGAACGCGCCTACGATCCAGTGGGAAGTGGAAAAATCACTGAAGATATTGCTGCGTGAGACGATCGCATGCACGGGTTCTTCCCGGACGGATGCAGGCGTGCATGCCATTTGTAATTTCTTTCATTTTGACACAGATGTTGAAATCCCCGAGGCTCTTGTTTACCGGCTGAACGCGATTCTTCCGCCAGACATAGCCGTCCGTTCACTACGGCGGATGCATCCGCAGGCGCACTGCCGATTCGACGCAGTATCCCGTACCTATCGTTATGTGTTGTATTCCCGAAAGGATCCGTTTGCCGATGACAGAGGGTGGTTTTATCCCTATCCGCTCGATGCCTCGGTTCTGGCGACGGTTGCCGGGATCGTGATGGACACTGCCGATTTTACCAGTTTTTCGAAACGTAACACACAGGTCAGGACTTTCATCTGCAGCATCAGGGAGAGCCGGTGGGAGCAGTCTGAAGCCGGGTGGGTATACCATGTGCGGGGCAATCGTTTCCTGCGCGGAATGGTGCGCGGACTTGTCGGTACGATGCTTCAGGCGGGACGCGGAAAGATGGGTGTGGCAGCGTTCCGCGACGTCATAACGTCAATGGATAACCGAAATGTGGATTTCACTCCACCCGGCAGGGGGTTATTCCTGATGGATGTTGGATTTGAGGATGGCTATTTCGGTCGTGTGACGGTTGCTCGGCAGGAAGCGTGAGCTGACTATTTTTTCCTTTGAAACCCTTGTCGTGGTTGGTTTTGCAAGAATTTTCGACAAGTGGGGAGATATAAATTTGGCATATATGGCGATAGAGTGTTATTTTCGCCGTCCGCCTCAAAAGTGAAGCGGTGAAGAGAAGTTGGAAGGTGCGATAAAATAGATTGAACTGGGAACATTTTTTTGGCAGTTTAATAAAAGCGGTTACCTTTGCACTCCCAACGAAAACGGGGTGCGGCTTAAGGGCCGGAAGTTCTTTGAAAGATTGGAAAGCAGTAATACTCTGGACCGGGTGCAAGCCCGGAAAAAAGGTA
>CAJBPC010000693.1 GCA_903957405.1 uncultured bacterium
AATGCCGACCGCACTCAGCAGGATGTCCGCCTCGAGCACCGTCTCGCCCGCGGCACTCTTCACGGTCGCCTTGACACCGGCACCGGAGGTATCCACGGATGTGACTTCGCTGCCCGTCAGTATGGTGATGCCTTTCTTGCGGAATTGCTTCTCTAGTTCCTTGCTGATGTCCTCGTCCTCTACAGGCACGATACGCGGCATGAATTCCACGACGGTGACCTTGGTGCCCATGGTATTGTAGAAATCTGCGAATTCGACTCCGATGGCGCCACTGCCCACGACGATCATGCTCGATGGTTGCTGGGGCAGCACCATCGCTTCACGGTATCCGATGATTTTTTTCCCGTCCACCGGCATGGAGGGCAGCTGGCGGCTGCGGGCGCCTGTGGCGATGATGACGTATTTCCCTTCAAGGGTCTGCGTTGTACCATCCGCCGCGGTGACGGACACCTTGCCCTTGCCGGCGACCTTTCCGTAGCCCATGACCACGTCGATCTTGTTCTTCTTCATCAGGAACTGAACACCCTTGCTCATCTTGTCCGCGACACCCCGGCTGCGCTTGATCACGGCACCGAAATCATGCGAGATATTGTCTGCGTTGATGCCGTAACTGGCACCATGCTTCATGTATTCATACACCTGCGCACTCTTCAGCAGGGCCTTCGTGGGAATGCATCCCCAGTTGAGGCATACGCCGCCAAGGCTCTCTTTTTCTATGATGGCCACTTTCAAGCCAAGCTGTGAGGCGCGTATCGCTGCCGGGTATCCCCCGGGTCCACTGCCCAGGACTATTACATCATATGCCATATCCGTCTCGGTTATAATTTTATACCACGAAATTAGCACAAAAACAAAAGTCGGGAACTGAAAATCTCAAAGTCTGATGCAAAAAACGGAGGTCTGTCGATCTCCGCTCCCGCACCGGTCTTTTCTTTAGATTTTCGGTTCCCGACTTGCCGGAACCCTTATATCTTTTCGGTCAATATCTTATCCAGCTGGCTTACGGTCATCGCACCGCTCTTGCGCCAGAGTTGTTGACCCTTTTTGAACAGGATCAGCGTCGGCACACCCTGAACGGCATAGTGCGCAGCCGCCTGCGGATTCTTGTCCACATCGATCTTGATCACCCGAATGCTGTCTCCCCGAAGGTCGACGAGCTTCTTCAACTCGGGCGCCATCATCTTGCATGGACCGCACCATACGGCGTGGAAATCCACCAAAACGGGTTTTTCATCATCGATGATCTCTTGAAAAGTTGCCATGGCTTCGTATTTTCATGTTTTTGTGGGATGATGCATTGTCGCCGCCTTTTCTTATCGCTTTCCGGTTTGACAGGTCGATAGGCCGAAGATCGCGTATAATGGGCAAAAACGCACGATGCTTGTCAGCAGGAAGATGCCTGCGGCGACCAGCAAGACGATGCCGACCATGCCGGTGATGATCTCGCTGAAGTAGAGGATCGCAATGATCGCTGCAATGCCGATTCTAAGGATGCGGTCCGTACGACCCATGTTTGCTTTCATGTCTCTGGGGGTTGGTGGTGATTCATCTGGAACGACCGTCGCTCCAGTTGTGACGCTTGCAAAAATACCCATGCCGCCGCTGTGGATCTGTGACTTTGGTTACCGGATCGACTGATGGGGATCATTGTAAAGACGGCCATTCACTGATTCCAGTTTTGGGTGTCGGAATGCCGACATCAGGATGGTATGCAGATTTTTTTTGACCAAAATGATCAGAAACATGAAAATCATTTTGGCATTCTGATTAAATTCACGACTTTTGCACTCCCAAATTCTTTAGATAATGGCAAGAGTATGTCAGGTTACGGGAAAACGTCCGATTACGGGCAATAGAGTTTCCCACTCGAATGTTAAGACCAGGCGCAGGTTCCTACCGAACCTCCAGACCAAGCGTTTCTTTCTCGCTGAGGAAGACAAATGGGTCACCCTGAAGTTATCATCAGAAGCGATTCGCACAATTAACAAGAAAGGTCTGTACCTCGTGGTGAAAGAACTCCGGGCGGCAGGCATGCACATTTGATCATTAAAGTCAAACGAATCATCATATGGCCAAGAAAAAAGGTTCAAGGGTTCAGGTAATCCTGGAATGCACGGAGCACAAAACCTCCGGTCTGCCAGGCACCAGCAGGTACGTCAGTACCAAGAACAAGAAGAATACACCAGAACGCCTCGAACTGAAGAAGTTCAATGCGATTCTGAAAAAGTACACCGTTCACAAGGAAATAAAATAAGCCATGGCAAAGCAAGCAAAAACAGCCATTAAGACAAAAGACCAAAAAGCTGCGTCTGAGGCAAAGAACTGGACAAAAGTAATCAAAGCCGTTAGGAGTCCAAAGTCTGGCGCCTATACCTTCAAGGAGGCTATCGTGCACAAGTCGATGCACTCATCGCAAATGAAGACGGAAG
>CAJBPC010000694.1 GCA_903957405.1 uncultured bacterium
ATCACCAAGCATGCGGGCCTCTGGCTCCGCAACAAGGATGGCTCCCTCACCAAGGCGTTCAAGCACATCTGCTGGGATGGCTGCATGTTCCCGAATGAAGTGCTGATGAAGCAGCAGACCTGGAACGACATCCTCGCCGCCATGGTCAAAGTGAGGAACCGGCATGGATGGAACGGATAAGTACGGAATGAATATAAATATGAAAAAATGGAAAAGAAAAAAATAAATATAGGACTGATCGGCGGTGGATTCATGGGAAGGACCCATTCCAACGGATACAACAGGGTGCCCAACTTTTTCCCGGATCTCGCATTCACGCCCGTATTAAAGGCCGTATGTTTTCGGAATGAAACCAAGCTGAAAGCCTTTGCCGCGCAATGGGGATACGAAAGCACGGAAACCGACTGGAGAAAACTCATCGAAAGAGATGACATCGATGCGGTCGACATCTGCACGCCCAATGACACACATGCCGAAATCGCCATTGCCGCCGCCAAAGCGGGCAAGATGATCCTGTGCGAAAAACCTCTGGCGAGGGACCTGGCCGAATCAAAACAAATGGTGGATGCCATCGCCGCAGCAGGGGTCAAAAATACGGTCTGGTATAATTACAGAAGGATCCCCGCCGTCACCCTGGCGAAAAACATCGTAGCCTCCGGAAAGCTTGGGAAGATCTATCATTACCGGGCCAACTTCCTGCAGGACTGGACCATCAACGAAAACCTTCCGCAGGGCGGTGAGGGACTTTGGCGCATGGATGCAGCTGTTGCCGGATCTGGTGTGGTGGGTGACCTGCTTTCGCATTGCATCGACACGGCCATATGGCTGAACGGAGGCATCCAGGAAGTATCGGCCATGACCGAAACCTTTGTCAAGCAACGCATGCACCAGCTTACCGGGAAGGTCGAAGACGTCCACATCGACGATGCCTGTTCCTTCTTCTGCAGATTCAACAACGGTTCGCTTGGATTATTTGAGTCAACACGCTATGCCCGCGGTCATAAGGCCCTGTACACTTTCGAGATCAATGGCGCCAACGCATCCATTCGCTGGGATCTCCATGACCTCAACAGATTGGAGTATTTCGATAACGGAGATGAATCCAATCTGAAGGGATGGCGTTCCATCCATGTTACGGATGGTGACCAGCCTTATATGGGTAATTGGTGGGTGCCGGGACTCGGCATCGGATATGAACACAGTTTCGTGCATCAGGCAGCCGACTTTTTCAAATCACTCGAAACAGGAGAAGACTGCGCTCCTACTTTCAAGGATGCGTTTGAAACTCAGAAGGTCTGTGAGGCTGTGTTGGATTCCGCAGCAACCCGGAGTTGGAAGAGCTGCTGAGCGCTTGATCGATGCTGCATCATTTGATCAGAGAAAATAAATATAAAAGAATGAGATCCTTTATTCAAGGCATTTCCATGCTGATCCTTGTTTTGATGCTTTGCCGGCAAGATTCTTATGCTCAAAACAGCAACAAGGGGTTCAGGAAAATTTTTGATGGCAAGACCACCAAGAACTGGGAAGGAGACATGAACTACTGGAGGGTCGAGAACGGAACCCTTGTCGGCGAAGTGACCGCGGAAAACCCGCTGAAGTCGAATACTTTTTTCATCTACCGGGGCGGGGTACCCGAAAACTTCGAGTTTAGGGCCGAATACAGGATCAGCCCGGAAGGCAACAGTGGTGTCCAGTACCGCAGCGAAGCACTTGAAAATGTACCCTTCGGGTTGAAAGGGTATCAGGCCGACATAGATGGCGCCAACCGCTATACCGGACAGAACTATGAAGAACGCGGCAGAGGCTTTCTGGCCATGAGAGGAGAACAGTCTTTACTGAAAGAAGGCCAGAAACCGATTATCACGGGATCTGTCGGAAACAGCGAGGAGCTGAAATCCAAGATAAGGAAAGACGAATGGAATCGGATCCACATCATTGCGGAGGGGAATCACATCCGGCATTTCATCAACGGGGTGTTGATGAGTGACGTTACCGATCAGGATGCGACCAAGAGAAAGATGAGCGGACTCATCGGCTTGCAATTGCATGTCATGCCCAGGATGAAGGTCGAGTATCGGGAGATTTTCCTGAAAACGCTGAAATGAATCCGATCGTCAGGCAATGTCAGATGATGTTGCACCGACAGCGGTCATCCCGTTTCCTTTAGGAGTGAATCCAATCGAGGGAATTCGGCCCACGGGCTGATGCCCGGTTGGATTCACACGTCAGGGCGAAATGGATTTGCCACAGATTTGAGCTGTGTCAAGCATTCCCTACAACACCGTGCAGCAATGCCGGAGTGCCAGATCGTTTTATGAGGCAGCGCCAACACCCGGCATGCATCGGAGTGAACTCGGGTGCCTAGCGAGCCCCCATACCATCCCGGAACTTCTCCAGGCTCTGCTGCATCAGCGGCCCTTTCATGTCAGCCGACATCATCCCGTAGAACTTCTCCCAGGGGTACCATTTCAGCTCTTCAATCACGAACCAGTGGAGCTGGACGGAGTCACCTTTGTTCTCCCCCACGCTGAAACCCGACTGCACCGGACGATTCGATCCGATCGTCATCTCCGTGACGATCCCTTGCCGGTTGTTCTCCGTCATGCGTATGGAGTTTTGTCCACCGCGCGGATCGGTCCATTGGATGGTACTACCGGTATCGGATAACCGAGGTTTCTGATCCACGGTGACGCCGCTCACGCCTTGGAGCAGGCCGTTCCACTCCTGCCATGACCGCAGGTCGCGCAGCGCATCGAGGACGGTGTCCCTGTCGGCGCCGACCATCACCCACCTGGCGTTCATGACCTGTCGCGGCAATAGTGCTGAAATGGCGAGTATCAGGAGGGAGATGCCCGTCAGTCCGACGAGGAGATGTTTTATGATTCGCATGTATTTGTATTTATTCCCACCGGAAAACACGGATCGCGATGGCATAGAGGACCACGCCCCAGATGAGCAGATAGCCGATCTGGCTGCCGCAATCCGTCAGGTGGTCGCCTTCGAAGGCCACGTTGCGCATGGCTTCGTTGAGGTGTGTGAGCGGAAGGACATTGCACAATGGCTGCAGCCATTTGGGAAAGTTCTCGACGGGGAAGAAGGTGCCCGCCAGCAGGAACTGCGGGAGCGTCACCAGGTTGGAGAAGGGAGGGATGGTGCTCTCCGTCTGTGCCAATCCGCTGACGATAAAACCGAATCCCATGAATACCAGTAGTCCCAGAAAGCTCAATGCCAGCAATTCCGCGAAAGTCACCAGGCCGTTGACCAACGTGAACCCGAAGGCATAGTGCCCCACCAGCAGGATGACGACGGCCGTGAGCAGCTGGAAGATGACCCGCCCCAGTCCTTCGCCGATGATGATGGTCGACTTGCTGACCGGGGTGGCGAAGAATCTCTTGAGGACGAGTGTCTGCCGGAGGTTGAAGAAAATGAAGGCCACGCCGAAGACGCCCGCACTCAGGAGGGAGAAACCCAGCTGTCCGGGGAGTACGAAATCTATGGTCTTGTAGGTGCGGCCGGGGATCTGTTCAGACTCCATGAAGGCATAGACGGGCCGATTAGGATCTTCTTTCCGGTCGACCTCACCGATGGCTTGCAAGACAACCGACTGCAGGAGTCCGATCCGGTCGGAGGATGCCGTGGAGGATTTGAGGTGGACTTTGAATTTCGGGTATCCGGCTGGGTTCACCGGTTCGATCTTCAGGATGGCGGTGATGCGTCCTTTTTCGAGGTCCTCCCTGATGGTCTTCTCGTTTTTTTCCGCGAATATCAGGTTTGATTTGTCCTTCAGGGACCGATAGACGGGGTGGGTGGTATCCGTGCCCTTTTCGAAGGCGATGTGTATCACCGGGACCGGTGAGCTCAGGAACCCGAAGACCATGATGAAGATGAACGGGAAGAGGATGCTGAAAACAATTGCAGACGGGCTTCTGAAGATGGAAAGAAGGCTTGCCCTTGCGATGGCCATCATAGCCTTGTACTGAAAATATTTGTTGGGCATTCCTTTTTATTGGAGCGTAAAACTATTGAATTTGAAAACAATACCAATCTCATCGAGAACTTTGCTTACTTTAATGCTTGATTAATAACGTATCCATGAACATTGCCTATCTGCTCATCGGAGGCAATCTGGGCGACAGGGAGGATCATCTCAGTAGGGCCAGAGCGCTCCTAGAAGCCAGTTGCGGGACTATCCGCCAGGCATCCGCCATCTATGAAACGGCGGCCTGGGGCAACACGGAGCAGCCCGATTTCCTAAACCAGGTGCTGATGATCGCGACGATGCTTTCGCCGGATGAGCTGATGGACGGGCTGCTTGCGGCGGAGCAGGAGATCGGCAGGCATCGGGGAGAGAAATATGGTCCACGAAGCATCGATATAGATATTTTACTCTTCGACGACATCGTGCTGGACAAGAAACACCTTCAGATCCCCCATCCACGGCTTGCAGCGCGGCGTTTCGCCCTGATACCACTCTGCGAACTGGCGCCGCAGGTAAGACATCCGGTATTGGGTGACAGCATCCAGGAACTCCTCCTTGCATGTGAGGATCCGCTTCCCGTAAAAAAGTATTCCACTGGTGTTGATAAGAAACGCTGAAGATTCCCCTTCCGTGTTTTAAGTTTACAGGCCATCATGAACTATAATTTCATCACCATCGAAGGAAATATCGGGGCGGGCAAGACAACGCTTTCCCACATGCTTGCCCGACATTTCAACGCCAGGCTCATCCTGGAGGAATTCGCCGAAAATCCATTCCTCCCGAAATTCTACGAGAATCCAAAGCAGTATGCTTTCCCACTGGAACTGTTTTTCATGGCAGAGCGCTACAAGCAGCAGAAAGACCTGCTCCAGCAGAAGGATATCTTTCAGCACGTCACCATTTCAGATTATCTCTTCACCAAATGCCTGCTGTTCGCGAAAGTCAATCTGCCCGATGACGAGTACAGGCTCTACCAGCGGCTTTTCGAGATCATCCATCAGCAACTCATGCAGCCGGACCTGCTCATATATCTGCATTCACCCATATCGAGGCTGCAGGAAAACATCAAAAAAAGAAATCGTCCTTACGAACAGAACATCAGCGACGAGTACCTGCTGGACATACAGCAGACCTACACCCATTATATCCGCCAGCATAATGTAAAGACCCTGTTCATCGACACGTCGAATGCGGATTTCATCGGCAATGAAGCGCATTTCAACACGGTACTGGAGGCGTTGGAGCATGAACATGCAGACGGGCAGCATTACCTTACCCTGCCCTGACAACCGCTCAAGCAGCGATCGATGGCGGGTTGAACCCTGCCGCCAGGAAGCAATGAAACTGTACTACCTTCGTCCGCCATGCCCCTTTAGGGCCACTACTCATGAGCAGAATCCCTTCCCATCACGCATTCGACCTTCTCCGGATACCGGAGTTCAGGAGTTATATCATCGCGCGGTTTTTTTTTATCCTGGTCCTGAACATGCAGGCCACCCTCATCAGCTGGACCGTCTATGAGATCACAAAAGACCCGCTGAGCATCGGCCTGATCGGACTTGTGGAGTTCGTTCCTGCGTTCGTGATGGCATTCTATGCGGGATACATCATTGACAGAAAAGACAAGCGGAAGCTGCTGATCATGAGCATCGCTGCAAACCTTTTGCTGACGGCGGCCTTCGCCGTGCTGACAAGCGATATCGGGATGCGGAACCTGCCGAAGGGTCTGCTGTTGACAGGCATCTACTCGATCGCCTTCGGCACCGGCATCGCAAGGGCTTTCAGCGGTCCCACTTCCTTCTCGCTTGTCAGCCAGCTCGTGCCTCCGGAAAGACTCCCTTCCGGCATCACCTGGCATAGCGGCACCTGGCAGGTCGCGGCGGTGTCGGGTCCCGCATTGGCGGGTTTGTTATACGGTAAGACCAGCCTGACGTTCACATTCATCCTGATGATCGCATTCATGACGATATCGTTTGCCGTCAGTTTTTTCATCAATCCAAAACCGGCCCTGTCAACGCAAAGAGAGGAGACGATCCTTCAAAGCATCATGGAAGGTTTCAGGTTCGTCTGGAAGACGAAGGAAGTGTTCGGTGCCCTCAGCCTCGATCTGCTGGCTGTGTTTTTTGGAGGTGCGACCGCCTTGCTGCCCTATTTCTCCGACGAGATCCTGAAAAGCGGTCCCGAAGGCCTGGGCATGCTGCGTTCCGCCCCGGCACTGGGCGCCATCACGCTGATGCTTTGGCTCGCGATCCGTCCCATGAAAGGCCTGCAGGGTCGAAAAATGCTCTTCAGCGTGGCCGGCTTCGGCATCTGCATCATCATCTTCGGGATTTCCCGGAATTTCTGGCTTTCCGCAGCGGCTTTGTTTTTTTCCGGAATCCTTGACGGCATCAGCATACTGGTGCGTTCCACGATCCTTCAGATGAAAACCCCCGATGAAATGCGCGGTCGCGTGGCTTCCCTGAACAGCATATTCATCATGTCATCCAACGAACTGGGCGCTTTCGAAAGCGGCGTGGCCGCCAGGCTCATGGGCGTCGTGCCGGCCGTGATCTTCGGAGGATGCATGACGATCATCGTCAGCATCGGCACCTGGGTGAAGGCCCCCACCCTCCGAAAGATGGAGTACTGACCGGCAACTGCGGCATCGGAAACATTCGGCGACGGATGACCTGTAGATGCAGACCATCATGGTGTCATTCTATCGGTCCTCTCGATGGCCATGAGGCTCGACAATCCCGAAAGACCCGTCATTCCATGAGTTTTTCCATCACGTAATACACTGCCGGACAAAAAGTGGCATTCTTCAGCGTGATCTTCGGACGTTTCAGCAGGACATCCTCATCCGTATAGGGGAAACGACGACAATCGGATGGGCGGTCTTCATATATGGAACAATGGTTATCTGAACCCAGGAACGGGCATGGGGTGGACTGCACCACATAATCACCGTCATCATCGAGCTTCAGGTAGGTTTCAATGAACACCCCCTCCTTCATCTTCAACACCTTGCTGATGCGTTTGATGTCGGGTGTTTTGAAACGGGGAGAATAATTCCGGCAGCAATTGGCACAGGAGAGACAATCGATTTTGGAGAATGCTTCTTCGTGAAGGTCAGGCAGTCGGGACAGCACCTTGTTCCTATCGGCTTTCTGCAGAAAACGGGCGTAGGATTTGGCGTTTTCAGCAGATTTTTTCTCCCATTGCTTAAGTATATCCTCCGGCATATTGCGATGATTGAGTGAGCGATGCAAAGAACGCGAAGTTTATGGAAACAATGGCCATGAGGTACCCGCGACCCGGCAAAACACCCCAAGGGTGGCGGTCTGTTTCACAAATTAATCCACATAAGGGTCACAGACCTTTACAAGACTCGGGATTTCAAAAGACAGCATGTAACTTTGCCGACCATTCGATCATCAATTCATCACACACCTGTCATATCATGGAACTTTTTGAAAAACAGCAAAACGAGTTCAGGAAAAGGCATATCGGTCCGTCGGAGAAGGATACCCTAACGATGTTGAACCTCATCGGTGAGGAAAGCCTGGACGCCCTGGTCGGCAAGACGGTGCCCGGGAATATACGCATGGAGCAGGGACTGGCGATACCGGACGCCATGACAGAGGCGGAATACCTGAACCACATGAAGATCGTGAGCAGTTACAACAAGCTCTTCAGGAATCATATCGGACAGGGATACTACGACACCATCACCCCGAGTGTGATCCTGCGCAACATATTTGAAAACCCCGGATGGTACACGCAGTACACCCCCTATCAGGCGGAGATCGCACAGGGACGGTTGGAGAGTCTGCTGAATTACCAGACGATGGTGAGCGAGTTGACCGGCCTTCCCATCGCCAATGCCTCACTGCTGGACGAAGCCACTGCCGCCTCGGAGGCCATGACCATGTTCTTCAACTTCCTGAACAGACAGGATCACATCGAAAGGCCAAAGTTTTTCGTGGACGAGGATGTGTTTCCGCAAACACTCGACGTGCTTTTGACAAGGGCCGTGCCCGTGGGGATAGAGATCGTCGTCGGAAACTTTCATTCAGCCCATATCGACGAATCGTATTTCGGTGCGTTCATCCAATATCCAAACGACAAAGGTTCGGTTATTGATTACCGTGAGTTCATCTCAAGGGTGCACGACAACGGAGCGCTGGTGGTGATGGCGACCGACCTGCTGGCCCTTACGCTGCTCACACCGCCGGGGGAACTCGGTGCGGATGTCGCCTGCGGATCCTCGCAGCGATTCGGTGTGCCGCTGGGTTATGGCGGTCCGCATGCTGCCTTTTTCTCCACGAAGGATGATTTCAAACGCCAGATACCCGGAAGGATCATCGGCGTGAGCATCGATGCGCAAGGAAAACGGGCACTGCGGATGGCACTGCAGACAAGAGAGCAGCATATAAAACGTGAAAAAGCCACATCCAACATATGCACCGCACAGGCATTGCTGGCCAACATGGCGGCCATGTATGCCGTCTACCATGGTCCGGATGGCCTCACCGCCATCGCCAAGCGGGTGGCACTTTTTGCACAGACCGCCGCTGAAACGATCCTTCAGTACGGACATGAATTGGTGTCGGAAGATTTCTTCGACACGGTGACCGTGAAAGTGAAGGATGCTGCAACCATTCGTGAAAAAGCATTGTCGCAACAGATCAATCTCCGGTATATCGATGGCCGGCATGTGGCTTTCTCGATCGATGAAACGACCAACGCCACGGACCTGTTCGACCTGATCAACTGCTTCGGAAATGATTCGGATGCCGTCACCTTCACCATGGCGGAGGACATCCCGTTATCCCATATTCCTTCTTCGCTCACCCGGACGACGCCTTTCATGGAACATCCGGTGTTCAATACCCATCACAGCGAGAGCCAGATGATGCGGTACATCAAACGACTCGAGAACAAGGACCTTTCGCTGAACACGTCCATGATCTCCCTCGGCAGCTGCACCATGAAACTGAATGCCGCTACGGAGATGATGCCCCTCAGCTCTGACCACTGGAACAAACTACATCCCTTTGCTCCGGAGGATCAAACCTCAGGATACAGGTACATCATGGACCGCCTCTCCGACTACCTCTGCAGCGTGACGGCCTTCGACGCTTGCAGCCTCCAGCCCAACAGTGGCGCACAAGGGGAATACGCCGGACTGCTCACGATACGCGACTACCATATTTCACGCGGCGACCACCACAGAAACGTCATGATCATACCCATCTCCGCCCATGGCACCAATCCTGCATCGGCTGTGATGGCAGGCATGAAGGTCGTGGTGGTGAAAGCACTCGATAACGGGTACATCGACGTGACAGACCTCCGGGAAAAAACAGAAAAACACAGCCACGAACTGGCTGGGATCATGATCACCTACCCCAGCACCTATGGCGTGTACGAAGAGACCGTGAAAGACATCACGGATATCATTCACGAACATGGCGGTCAGGTGTACATGGATGGCGCGAACATGAACGCCCAGGTGGGACTCACGGCTCCGGGACTGATCGGCGCGGATGTCTGCCATCTGAACCTGCACAAGACCTTCGCCATCCCGCACGGCGGTGGCGGCCCCGGCATGGGCCCCATCTGTGTGAAGAAACATCTTGCACCATTCCTTCCGGGACACGTGACCCTTCGCAATGAAAGCTCTCCTGTGGGCAGCCGCCAATCCGCTGTGAGCGCCGCTCCTTTCGGAAGCGCCAGCATCCTGCTGATCAGTTACGGGTACATCAGGCTATTGGGGGCGGAGGGCGTGAAAAGCGCTACCGAATACGCCATCCTCAACGCAAACTACATGCGCGCCAGGCTCCAGGGCGAATACGACATCCTCTATCTGGGTAAACATGGCACCTGCGCGCACGAATTCATCGTCGACCTGCGACCATTCAAAAAATCTGCAGAGGTGGAAGCGGAAGACATTGCCAAACGATTGATGGATTATGGATTCCATGCGCCTACCCTCAGCTTCCCTGTGGCAGGCACGATCATGATCGAACCGACGGAGAGTGAAGACAAAGCGGAACTCGACAGGTTCTGCGACGCGATGCTGGAGATACGGAAAGAGATCCGGGAGATCGAAGAAGGACGGATAGACAAGAAAGACAATATCCTCAAGCATGCACCGCATACGCAGGAAGTCGTCATCACCGACAACTGGACCCGTCCCTATACGCGCGAACAGGCAGCGTTCCCATTGCCCTATGTGCGTGAGGGTAAGTTTTGGCCTTCCATATCCAGGGTGAATAACACCCATGGGGATAGAAACCTGGTCTGCACCTGTGAACCCGTAGAAAATTATGCAACATCCTGACCTGAACGAATAAAAAACACCCCGGCTGATCGAATGAATTAAATCATACGCATCACCGGGGTGTTTTCATATCACCCTGCGAACCGCATAATCACACGATTTTCCACATGACACGCCCATCCGACACGTCGATGACCGAAATCCGGATGCCATGAAGATCTGGTGTGCAGAAATGGTACCGGAGTCTGTAAAAAAAATAAATATAAAGATCCAATCTCGTTGGAGGCCTCGGTCGACTATTTGCGAAGCCGTCTGTAAAAAAATAAATATAAAGATCCAATCCCCCTGCAGAAACCGGACATCGATACAAACCAGTTCTTCCGAGGCCATCGAAAGAACGAAACCTGCCCCGCCCCGGCAAGATGGCACCACCTCCCGTCATGATCCGCCATGTATGGAATGCCAGGCGGCGACCCGAACAATGACCCGGTTACATTGGCAGATCTCAGATATCCGCATTAGTCCGGCCGGCATCTGTATGTCGCGACAATCCACTGCGGATGCGACTCAGTGTTTCCTGACGGATACCCAGGTATGACGCGATGTATTTGATGGGGATGGTGTTCGCTAGATGAGGATACCGGTTGATGAAGAAAAGATATTTTGACGCTGCATCAGGAATGCGGGCCATGAACGCACGCATTTCCGCATCCCGGTAATATCTCGACAACAGGAGTCTGGCAGTCTTATTCAATGCCGGATAGAGTTCGTATAGTTGCTCCATGTGAACCGCTTTGAGCATCAAGACGGAGGATTGTTCCAACGCCTCTATGTTCTCAAACACCGGCTGCTGGTCTGCCAGACTATAAATGGAAGTCACAAGGTCGTTCTCCACGGATATCCAAGTGGTGATCTGACTTCCTGCATAATCCGTGTAACCCCGCAACACCCCTTTGATGATGAAAAAGTATTGATCGCAGATATCACCCTTACGAATGAGCAACTCACCTCGGCGAGGCTGCAACAAAACACAATATTCCTGAAGAAATCTTTCCACCAAAGGGCTCTCCATTTCGAAGGCGTGCAAAAGCCCTGACAGCTGCCGAACAGCATCGCATTTGGCACGCAAAGCGGCTGATTTCATTTGGATGAATTTATGGGGGATCTCATTCAAGGGAACGACATCACTTTCGCATATGGACCAGCAGGAATCATCAATAGAAAAATACTCGAGAAAATCGGATAATTGATTATTTTGTCTACTGTTGAACCCGCATATGCGGCGTAAAGCTAAACAAAATTATCCTTTTTTCCATGTAAGAACATGGACTTTCGAGGCAGGATTTGGCAGGTTGATGTTTATTTTCCCGAGGGGGCCTCGGTATGGAATGCACGGTCCAGAAATGTAAAGTACAATCCGAAATTGTAACGGAACTGCTTGTGGTGCCGGGCGTGATGCGTTGCACCGATCAGCCATTTGCCGAGCGGGTGCTTGTCGAATCCTTCGGGATAGACCTCATAACCGAGGTGGTTGATGAATCCGCTCACCGTCATGATCATGAGCAGTACCAACAACACGACAGCGTGCATCGGCACGATCATCAACACCAGTGGAAGAAAGAGTGACTGTATGACGGCCTCGAGAGGATGGAAGGAGAAGGCTGTCCATGGGGATGTGACATGACTGTCGTGGTGGACCTTATGCACGATCCGGTATACGGAAGGGATATGCATCCATCGATGGAGCAGGTAGTAGTATGCCTCGTGCAGGACCATGACCAGGACAAGGCTGACAGGGAGGTACCACCATCCGTGCAGTCCCCAATCCAGGTAGATCAAGGTATAGCCTTTTAAATATTGCCAGCCCAGTACGGCTCCGGAAATGGCGAAGATGAGGGAACTGGCCATGCTCCAGGCCACTTCCGAACGGAATTGCTTTTTTTCGTAGTCCCTCGAATACACTTTCCGTGATGCCCATCGGGATGTCTTGCCGGCAAAGAATACCCAATGCAAGACGGCACCGAATACGAAATACCGCACCACAAGGATGATGAAGAGTATCAGTGTGCCCAGCAGAAAACCCTCTGTTTTCGTCACGTCGATCATATCGAATGCTTTTCTATCAAAAATTCCGGCCCCACATGAAAAGATCCTGCGAATTGCAGGATCGGAATATGGGAAAAATCATATGGCAACCAGTACCTTCAGGAGCACAAATCGTTTAAGAGCATCAGGAGGCTTCAGACAAACGGGTGAACTCAGCTCCGTTGAATATCTTGGCAAGGTTTCTGTCTTTTGTTTCTTTCCACTGCTTCAGGTGCGTTTCAGTGACGATGCGCCAGAAGTTTTTCGCCTTCAGATCTTCGTAATCCTGGGTCTGTATGAAGATGCCGCTCAAGGAATTGCGTGACTTGAAACTTATTTTGACAGGGTGTTTATCAAGGTGTTTTGGCTCCAGGAACTTCACGATCTGTTCACTTGTCATAGTCTTATATTTATTTTGCGTCAATATACGACAATTATGCCGGCCTTTGTCATCATAATACGATAATTTACCCACATTCAATCATTTTAAAATACATGGCGACCTACGATTTCCTGCTCTATGGTGCGAATGGATACACGGGTAAACTGATTGCGGAACGCGCATCTGACTATGGTCTTGTGCCATTGCTGGCCGGGCGCGACGGTGCCGCACTGTCAGCGCTCGCCGCATCGACCGGTTTTGACCATCGGGTCATAGACCTATCCGACACCACCGGACTGGATGCCGCCCTGCAGGAATGCCGGATGGTCGTGCATGCGGCAGGACCGTTCAGGCATACCATGGAGTCCATGGTCCTTTCCTGCCTGCGCATGCAAAAACACTACATCGACATCAACGGAGACATCTCCTGCTTCGAACAGATCAACAAGCACGACAGCGCTGCGAAGGAAAGGGGGATCATGCTCCTGCCCGGTGCGGGCTTCGACGTAGTGCCTACGGATTCCATGGCCTTGCTGATCAAACAGGCATTGCCAGATGCGGACAGATTGCGGATTGCATTTGCATCCCTCGGCAGCACCCTGTCGCATGGCACAGCGATGACCATGTCTGGCAAACTCGGGGAAGGTGGCATGGTGCGGAAAAACGGGGTGATCATCCGCAGGCCATTGGGCGAGCATGGCATGGAGGTCGACTTCGGCGGAGAAAAGCATTTTGTGATGAGCATCCCCTGGGGAGATGTTTCCACCGCCTGGCATACGACAGGCATCCCGGATATCGAGACCTTCACCGCTGTGAGCCCCTCCGTTTACCGCGCCATGAAATTCCAGTGGCTGTTCAACTGGCTGCTCCGGTCGGATGTGGTCAGAAAGCTGATCCGGAAAAAAATCAACCTCAACCCATCAGGCCCCGATGCCGCGATGCGTTCCAAAGCCAGAAGCCTCGTATGGGTGGAGGCCGGAAACAACAGTGGGGAAACGGCATCCGTGACCATGTCGGGACCCGAAGTGTACGACATGACCGCCCACGCGGCACTGCTCATTGCACAGCGTATCATTGCAGGTGCTTTCCAGCCGGGCTACCAGACGCCTGCGGGATGTTACGGAACAGAGCTTGTGAAACAGATACCCGGGGTTGAGGTTCGAGAAGTGCGCAGATCGAAGCATTGATGCGGCAAATGTTGTAAGCCAACGGAAGGTGCTCCAGTGGAATCATCCCTACCAATTGCATGCGGCATGCATGTGCCGAACGGATAACCGATAAGTAGGTTCGTGGACCGATCTTGCCTGCCAATAAATTTGGGCGGGAAGACCCGAATCCGTCATAACTTAGACACTTCAAAACTTGACCGTACTTATGAATGCGTATGCCGCACATGGCCCTTCCTCTCCAATTGTCCCTTTCAGCATCGACCGACGCGACCCGGGTGCACATGAAGTGAAGATCGATATCCTGTATTGCGGGGTGTGTCACTCAGACATTCACACGGCCCGCAATGAATGGGGCAACACCACATTCCCCGTCGTGCCGGGGCATGAGATCGTCGGCCGGGTGATCAGCACCGGCAGCGATGTGAGCCGGTATGCGATCGGAGACATGGTCGGCATCGGTTGTTTC
>CAJBPC010000695.1 GCA_903957405.1 uncultured bacterium
ATCTCCGAGCAATGGAAAAGTTCTCAGCTGTCATGACTACCGAAATGGTCAAATACAAAGGCTTAAACTGACGCATCGCGCATGGCGGTCTGCTGCGCAGGCGTCAAGCCTTTAACGTGTAGACCCCGATGATTTGCCTGGCACATGGCAGGATAACTCCCCGGAAAGCTGCAGCTGCACGCACCTCCCCCGGGAAGCAATTCCCAGACCGTTAATGGGCATTGACGGGTCTTGAGGCAAATTCCAGCCAACACACCTGATGGATCCGAAAGCTGTCTGCTGTCCTGGATAGGCCTGATAAAACCCGTACCAGACAATGACATCAACAGCTCAGATGGGATAAAACAACCTCCCGCAAACCATCCTAAAAGCCACAAACAGAGAAGTTGAAAAAAATTCATTATCTTTTTTGCAAAATTCAATTGAATGAGATGGATATATGCTGCCGCCGCTACGATCTTGACCATAGCAGTCAGCACTTCAGCCTGTAAAAAGGAGGATGCCTCCACCGGCGGCAATGCCAGCAGTTTCGATGTCATACAGGATCAGATCCTGACGACAAGCTGCGCGATCACCGGTTGCCACGCATCCACCTCCGACGGCAGTTTCGCACAGCACGGTCTGGTGCTGGCAAAGGGTCAGGCATATGACAATCTGGTCGGAAAGATCTCAAAAAATGCAGCCGCCGCCGCTATGAATCTGCTTCGGGTGAAGCCATTCGATGCGGAAAACAGTTTCTTATACCACAAGATCACCTGCCAGACCGCCCACCATACGGGCAATTTCGGCAACCAGATGCCCATGGGAGGTCTTTTTTTGACTAAGGGGCAGGTAGAATTTGTCCGGCGCTGGATCAACGGAGGTGCGGAAAAAACCGGCAGCAAGATTGACCTCTCGGTGCTTGATGACAAATCCGCCTGCCAGGCAGACGTCATCCCGCTGGCACCTCCCGTCGCCGGCGAGGGCTTCCAGTTGAAGATCGAGCCTTTCGATATCCAGAAAAATTTCGAGCGGGAGATCTTTGTGCGGTACAATACACCCAATACCGCACCGGTCTATGTCAATCGCCTGTTGATGCGGGGCGGTCTGAACAGCCACCACTTCCTCGTGTACTCATTCCGGAACAATACCGGACTACCAACGGTCGGGACGATCCGGGACATCCGAAACCCCGATGGGAGTGTCAACCTGCTGACCCTGGCACAGATGCAGAACCACATCTTCTTCGGTGGAAGTATGGAGTCAGAAAAAGAAGTCGCCCTGCCGCCCGGCGTCGCATTGAAGCTGGAACCCGGCACGCCGCTTGACCTGAATGCGCACTATTTCAACAAGAGCGGGCTCACCCTGAAAGGTGTAAACTATGTGAACTTCTACACCATCCCGCAGTCAGCGGTGCAATACGAAGCCAAAACGCTGGATCTGGCCAATCAGGATATCAGCATCCCCGCAGGTCAACGAAAGACCATCACTAAGACGTTCACTTTCACGCAGGTGACTCGGGTGATCCAACTGACCTCACATACGCACAAGCTGGGGGAGAAATTCGTGATCAAAATCGCAGGAGGTGCCAGGAACGGAGAAGTGATATTTGAGAACACCGACTGGGAGCATCCCTTGATGAAGACCTTCTCGACACCCATCGTACTTCAACCCGGACAAGGGCTGACATCTGAAGTCACCTACCATAATATCACCTCGAAATCCGTCGGTTTCGGGCTCACCAGTGAGGATGAAATGAACATCATCTTCGGATATTTTTACTGAGGATAATCCTGACAGGTGTCAAAACCTGCCATCATTTCCGATCGAAGTAAGGTATCCTGTCCTGCGGTACGTCATCCCGTTGCTGCCAGTACGCCATGGTCACGACCCTGCCTTCAGGACTCCTGAGGAGTCGTCCGTAGATGGCGTTGACGGAATTGAATGCCACATCGGTGACACCGACGGTGAAGGTCTCCGGCGGCGGCGGAGCAGCTGCAATGTCAGCGGAGACCGGTGTTTCCGCAGCATCCACGGGCTTTGCCGCGGGAGCTGCTTTCGGGGGTGGGGATGGCACGACCACCACCGTGTAACCGTTCCCTTCAAGGATATATTTCAGGAAATCGACCCGGGAAGGCTTCACATTCCGCTCCACGACAGCGCAGCGCCTGCCTGCAAGTTCTTCAAAAGGATGATTCTGATTGATGGCCATGATTGCTTGTCTTGATGGATTTCTGTTGAGGGTCAGTTGAAGCTGCTGATATGATCGTAGATCCAGCTGAAAAATCCGGTCAGCACGATGCCTGCGGAGCAGATGATCAGTCCGAACTTCACGGAAGGCTGAATGACGGCCGCTGATGCGGGATTTTCGGCAGGATCCATGAACATCACCCTCACCACTTTCAGGTAGTAGTAAAGGGATATGATCATATTCAGCGCTGCGACGATGATGAACCAGTGGTTACCCCGGGCGGCACCGGCGCCGAGTAAGAACATCTTGCCAAAGAATCCTGCAGCGGGAGGAATGCCTGCGAGGGAGAACAGCGCCAGCGCCATCACCCAGGCCAGGAAGGGATTCGAGCGCACGAGGCCTTTGTACCCGGAAAGGTCCTCCCGGCCAATGTCTGACAGCACGGCCGCCACACCGAAGGCCGCGAGGTTTGAAAAGACATATACCAGCACGAAATAGGTCACCGCCGTGACGCCGAAGGAGCTGTTCCCGCTGATGCCGACGAGGATGAAACCGACCTGCGCAATGGATGAAAAGGCAAGGAATCTCTTGATGTTCTGTTGTCTGATC
The DNA here is from genome assembly GCA_903957405.1 of uncultured bacterium. Classification (GTDB taxonomy): domain Bacteria; phylum Bacteroidota; class Bacteroidia; order Chitinophagales; family Chitinophagaceae; genus Pollutibacter. Next base: position 2,780 of record CAJBPC010000695.1, read on the forward strand.
GCAAAGAGGTTGCCCGTGACCATGGTGACAATGGCCATTGCCACGAGCATCCAGTACCATACGTGTTCCATGGAAAGGAACACCTTACCCAGCACGTTCATGAAGACGAAGGCCACGGCGCCTTTTGAGATCACCGACAGGTATGCCGTCACAGGAATCGGTGAGCCTTCATACACATCCGCCGTCCACAGGTGAAAGGGGACAATGGAAAGCTTGAAGGCGAATGCGCTGAAAATAAATACAAATGCCATTAACTGCAGGCCGCTGTTGTCGAGGGAGGAGGATATGATTGTAAAATCGATGCTGCCGGTGGCACCATACAGCAGGGAAATCCCGAACAGGAGAAAGCCCGAGGAAAAAGCGGATGACAGGATCATCTTCATGGCGGCTTCAGAAGACCGCTTCCTCTCCAGGTCGAAATTGGCGATCGCGGCGACCGGGATCGTGGCCAATTCCAATGCCAGGTAGAACATCAGCAGATTTCCGCTGGAGATCATGAGATGCATGCCCAACAGGGATGAAAGCATCAGCACGATGAACTCCGTGAGGTGTTCCGTCTTTTTCAGCCAATCGGCGAATAGCAGTGTGATGAGCCAGACTGCGAGTGAGAGTATCGCTTTTTGGAAACCCAATAGTCCACCCGACAACAGCATCCCGCCGAAGAAGATCCCGTCTTCGTTGCCGACCAATGCGATGGGTACGCTGAGCAGCAATAGGATCTGCACCAATGACAGCAGGGTCGTGTTGGCCATGCCCTTGCCCAGTTTGATCAGCAGCAGGATGAAGATGATCACAGTGACCACCAACTCCGACTTCATCGCTAAAAGAATTTCTTTCATCTTGATATTTTTTCAGTGTCCGGCTGTTCAGGCCCGTCCACCTGTGCAAAACACGATCCGCCTATCCGTCATGGGCTGGCCTACGGCAGCTGCCCGATCTTTTTCACGATAAGGTCTGTTCCCGGAGCCACCAGTTCGTTCAGCCAGAAGGGTGCGAGGCCCATGGCGAGGATGCCAGCGATGAGTACAAATGCCGCCATTTTCTCATGCCAGTCAGCATCCTTCAAATCCCCGAAGGATGATGCATCCAAAGGGCCCATCATGGTCCGTCCGATCGCACGAAGCACATACACTGCGGTCACCACGATGGACATGCAGGCGATGATGGTCGCCACCCGGTAGAAGCCGGCTTCCCTTTCCCAGCCCCCGACAAAGACCGTCATCTCCGCAACAAAACCACTGAAGCCCGGTAGCCCCAGTGAGCTCAGACCGGCAATGAACATGACCGTGGTGATGAAAGGCATCACTTTCATGAGTCCACCCATCTCAGCCACCAGTCTGGTGTGTGTCCGCTCATATATCATCCCGATGACCGCGAAGAAAAGAGCGGTCATGAGTCCGTGAGACACCATTTGGAAGACCGCACCCGTGATGGCTGTTTTTGTGAGCATGCCGATGCCCAGCAGCACGAAGCCGCAATGGCTGACAGAGGAATATGCGTTGATGTACTTCAGATCCTTCTGCATCATGGTGGCAAAGGCCCCGTAGATGATGGCAATGGCGGCAAGCACGATGATGATGTCTCCGTAGGCTTTTGCGCCCTCCGGCATCAGCCAGGTGGCTGCGCGGAGGCAACCGTATCCCCCCAGCTTCATGGAGATGCCCGCCAGGAACATGGAACCCGCAGTCGGAGCGGAGGAGTGGCCATCGGGCACCCAGGTGTGAAAGGGAAAGATCGCCGTGAACACCCCGAACCCGAGGAACATGCACGGGAAAATGAACCGCTGCACATCGACAGGAATCTCCCTTCCGGCAAGCTGCAACATATCGAACGTCCGCTCCCCAGCGGGTGCGGAGACGTACAATGCCAGTATGGCCACCAGGATCAATGCGGATCCCCCCATGAGCATCAGTGCGAGCTTATTGGCACTGTACGCCTTGTCGCCACTGCCCCAAATGCCTATGAGCAGGAACTTTGGTATCACGGCGAGCTCGAGGAAGAAAAACATCGTGAACAGGTCCAATGATATGAAGAAACCATACGCGCCCAGACTCAACAAGATCAACAGGAAGAAGAACGACCCGGTCATCTTTTCGACCTTCCAGGAAACAAGCACCCCGGCGACCACCACGAATGCCGTGAGCATGATCATCGCCACGCTGATGCCATCGACACCGACATGTAACCCGATATTCCAATCGGGGTACCAGCTGTACCGCTCCCGGAACAGGAATGGCGTTGAAGGATCCGCAAGGGCAGCCTTCCGATATCCAAAATACAAAAGGATGGATGCCAGCAGTTGAACGGAAGATCCGGCAAGGGCCAGCCAACGCACCTGCATCGGCCTTCTCTCCAGCAGGATCAGCAGTGCCGTAAGTAACGGAATGAACAGTAACGCAAGTAGGTTCATATTGCAAAGTTGACGGCGAGCGGCTGGCGGAAAACAATGGCCCGCACAGGACCGGATGCCGGGTATTTATCTTAATTCATCAAATACACCACCATGAATAAAAGCAGCAACAAGCCTCCCAAAAAAACGAACGCATACTGCTGCACACGTCCGGACTGCAGGCCCTTCACTTTCCCGGAGATGCCCACCGTGGCATGGCCGGTCAGGTTGACGAGCCCGTCGACAACATGACGGTCGAACCAGGCTGCCGGACGACCGATCAGGTTGAAGAGGACTTTTTTGGTCACAAAAAGATACACTTCATCGATGTAAAATTTGTTCAGCGCCGAAGTATGGAGGCCGTTCAAGGCGGTGGCCATCCGCTGCGGCAAGGCACTCTGTCTCCGGTACATCCAAGCGGCAACAAGCATGCCCGCCAGCCCCGTGAGCACCGGTGCGATGGAGAATGCGGGATGCAGATGCGACTCGAAGGACATGCCGTCGGACGTCACAAAATGACTGAAAGGGATGAAGCCCGCCGACATGGCCCCGGCGGCAAGGATCATCAGTGGAAGAATCGTCGCCGGTCCGCCTTCCTTACGGTGATGCATAACCGAAGACGGCCTGTTCCAGAAAATGCTGAAATATAGCCGGAACATATAGAACGCGGTCAGTCCGGATGTGAACAATGCCACACCGAACAGCACGTGGCTTTTCCGGTAGGCTGCCAGGAGGATCTCTTCCTTGCTGAAGAATCCCGACAGGGGCGGCATGCCGGAGATGGCGAGGCATGCGACAAGGAAGCTGAAGTGCGTCACGGGCAGATGCTTCCGGAGGCCACCCATATCCTTGAGCTCATTGCTGTGGACTGCGTGGATCACCACCCCTGCCCCCAGGAAGAGCAGTGCCTTGAAAAGGGCATGTGTGAACAGATGGAACTGCGATGCGGTGAACCCGAGTCCGTTTTCGCCGCCATGACCCGACACGCCCAATGCAAGCATCATAAAGCCGATCTGAGACATTGTGGAGTATGCCAGTACGCGTTTGATATCCGTCTGTGTACAGGCAATGACGGCGGCGAACAATGCGGAGAAAGCCCCCGTGTAACCGACCCATTCGAGGAGTGCCGGTGTCGTGCGTGCAAAAGCCGGGAAAAGCCTGGCCACGAGAAATACCCCGGCGACCACCATGGTCGCGGCATGGATGAGCGCAGACACGGGCGTGGGGCCTTCCATCGCATCCGGCAACCAAATGTGCAGGGGGAACATCGCGCTCTTGCCGGCGCCCCCGATGAACACCAGCGCCAGCCCCCAGCTCACTGCGGAACAACCCAGGAATGTCTGCGAAAGGAATGCGCCGTATACCGGTTCGTCAGGGGATGTGAGCCGGTGGATGAGCGTTTGGAAGTCAAGTGTTTGTGCACCATGCGAAAGAATCAGGATCCCAATGAGAAATCCAAGGTCGGCAAATCGGGTGACGATGAATGCTTTCCTGGCAGC
>CAJBPC010000696.1 GCA_903957405.1 uncultured bacterium
CAAAATAAAGTGAAGAAAGTTTCCGACTTTCCATTGTCTGCGGATTGATCTCGTTCGTCATCACGCCACCAGCGGTGACAAACTCCTCCTTGAATGTAGTCTTTCCGCTTATGTCGAAACATTGAGCGCAGATGTTTTCAATTAGGATTGATTGCTGACGGGATGTCAGATCACTCCACCTTGTCGATTCGGGAATGCCGCTTTGATCCATAAGGAAAATCCAAAGTCGTTGCGGAAGTGAAAATGGATTTTTAGAGGAAATGATCGAGTACCCATGTGATTGTCTCTGATATGAAAAAAGCTGACGAACCGTATCGGGATTTTCTTCGGGTACCCAGTTGATGCGGATCTGAAAAGCATATCCGGATTCGTAAAGATCTCTTGCGGCCCAAGCGGAAAGTCTAATGACAGCCGGACCGCTTAATCCCCAATGTGTGATGAGGACAGGACCCCTTTCCTTGTAATTTGTCCCATTGATCCTTATCATGGCATCCTGCACCGCGACACCCATCAACGATGTGATTGGATTATCAGGTACATTGAAAGTGAAAAGAGAAGGAACAGGGGACATGATCGAATGACCGAGAGAAACAATCCAATGATACTGTTCAACTTTGGGAAAACCACCGCAAGCAATGCACAGATAATCAGACTCCAGTTCTTCCCCCGTGGAAGTTCGGATCACAAACAAGTCTTTGCGCTTTTCGACTTGAGCAACAGCGCAATTCATCCTAAAATCAACCGAATACCGATTGGCTTCCGTCATGAAGCACTTGATGATGCTTTCAGATGTGTTGCTCTCAGGAAACATGCGTCCATCAGATTCCGCTACGATGGGTACACCACGGGCTTCAAACCATTCGATGGTATCCTTCGTGAAAAATAGATGAAAACCCTTTTTGACGAAATTTTTTCCACGTGGATAACACCCACTCGTGTCACGGATATCATCACATAGATGAGTGACATTGCATCTTCCGCCACCACTGACCTTAACTTTAGATAGAAGTCGCTGACTTTTTTCCAATACGATGACCTTGAGCTCTTTTGCCATTCGAGCGGCATTGACGGCACAAAAAATACCCGCGGCGCCGCCACCGATCACGATCAATCTTTTTTGTGACATGATGACAGACAAGGAAAAGATATGCTAGTTGAAGAAAATGTGAACTTAAGGCTCAATAATAAGTGGCGTCTAAATTCGGATTGGCCTTTTCTGCCTTTTCAATCATCTCAAACGATGAGAGTATGTCCGCCTTGTTTTTTCTGACGCAAACATCATGCTCGTAATGGGCAGATGGCTTGCCATCCCTAGTACGAATTGTCCAGCCATCACTATCATGGAAGACATCTTTTGTACCCATATTGATCATCGGCTCAATAGCCAGCACGGTTCCTTCTTTCAGCTTCGCACCAGTACCCTTCTTGCCAAAATTAGGTACTTGCGGATCTTCATGCAATTTTTTTCCTAGTCCATGACCAACAAGATCGCGGACTACTCCATAGCCGTACTTCTTTTCGGTATGCTCAAAAATTGCATGTGATATGTCCCCTACACGGCTACCGGAGATTGCCTTTTCAATGCCTTTGTACAGTGACTCCTTAGTAATGCGCATAAGGTCACGGATATCATCAGATACCGATCCTAACGCAAAGGTATAGGCGCTGTCGCCATGAAATCCGTTTTTGAGCACCCCGACATCAACAGAAATGATGTCACCAGGGACTAATTCCCGGGAACTAGGAAATCCATGTACCACTGCATCATTGACGGAGATGCAAGTGGCAAATGGATAACCATAAAGATTTTTGAAAGAGGGAATCGCTAGATGATCACGAATAAAGGTCTCTGCAAGCGTATTGACTTGTAGAGTAGAGACTCCTGGTCTTAAGAAACCTGCGATCTCTGTGAGCGCCTCACTTACGAGCAA
>CAJBPC010000697.1 GCA_903957405.1 uncultured bacterium
ATTGATATCATTGATCTTCATCATCGGTTTTCTGGCCATTGCCATGGAGCACAGCATAAAGGTGAACAAGGCCTCTACGGCTTTGGTGACGGGGGTTTTGTGTTGGACAGTCTACACTTTGCAGTCAGGAGACAGTGACATGGTATCGCATGCCTTGATGGAGCATTTGAGCGATATCGCCGCCATCCTGTTTTTCCTGCTCGGGGCGATGACGATCGTGGAACTGATCGATGCCCATGATGGGTTCGAGCTCATACTCGAAAGGATCAATACCCTTGAAAAAAGAAAACTCCTCTGGATCGTCAGTTTGTTTGCTTTCTTTCTTTCGGCAGTGCTCGACAATCTGACCACCACCATCGTGATGGTGTCGTTGATCCGAAAACTGATGTCACAAAAGGAGGATAGGCTGATGTTCGCAGGAATGATCGTGATCGCATCGAATGCGGGAGGTGCGTGGTCTCCGATCGGCGATGTGACCACAACCATGCTTTGGATCGGAGGTCAGATCACGGCAGGTGGAATTATCCGTGGCGTCGTAATACCTAGCATTGTTTGCCTCATTGTTCCGTTGGTATTCCTGAGTATGCGAATAAAAGGCAGCATTGAAGCGATCCCTGTTATAGCAAAAGAAGTCCAGAGAAGATCAACCCCATTTGAGCGAAACATTGTTTTTATCATTGGCATCTCAAGCCTTCTTTTTGTACCGATCTTCAAGAACTTCACCCACCTGCCACCGTTCATGGGTATCTTACTCGGTTTGGGTATCATGTGGATCATCACCGAGTTCATTCATAACCAAAAAGATGAAATCGACAAGGATCGGTTTTCCGTGAATTTCGCATTGCGAAAGATCGACACGCCTAGCATCTTGTTCTTTCTCGGCATTCTTATGAGTGTGGCCGCCCTTCAGGTAAGTGGTATTTTAACTACTGTAGCCGATCTGCTCAGCAACAATCTCAAAAGCGACAATACCATTGTCATGTCAATTGGATTACTTTCATCCATCGTGGATAACGTGCCATTGGTTGCCGCTGCGCAGGGTATGTACAGTCTGGACCGGTACCCAACCGACCATGGGTTCTGGCATTTTCTGGCATATTGCACCGGCACCGGCGGAAGTACGCTCATTATTGGATCGGCTGCCGGTGTGGCGGCCATGGGAATGGTAAAAATCGATTTTTTCTGGTATCTCAAGAAGATAACCACTTGGGCGCTTTTAGGCTATTTCAGCGGCGCATTGGCGTACATCCTCATGCAATAAATTTTGCATTACACGATTTAGCATGCTGCTTTTTGCAGTTATTTTTTACTTCTTTGTAAATTCTTGCATTATTCTGCACATTTTTTCTGATTTAAACATATTTTTAAAAAAAATATAGCAGTCAACCGATGTTGAAAAAGGAGCGGCAGGCTTATATCATCCACCAATTGGACGTGCACAACAAAGTATTGTCGTCCAATCTCAGTGGGGTGATGCAGGTGTCTGAAGATACCGTTCGCCGTGATCTGCAGGAATTATCGGACGAGGGCAAGGTGATAAAGGTTCATGGCGGTGCGTTATCTCGTTCATTCAATTTCCTATACGAGAAGGGCAATGTCGTTTATGCACAGCAAGGCAAGAAAATAATCGCCGGTAAGGTCGCCGGTATGATCAGTCCAGGCATGATCGTACTGACATCAGGGGGTACGACGATACAGGAGATTGCAATGGCTTTGCCGACGGACCTGCATGCGACATTCATCACTGGGAGTTTACCTGCAGCGCTTGCGTATATGCAGCATCCAACGGTGGAAGTGATCGTCATTGGCGACAGGGTCTCCAAGCATGCAAAGCTCACCGTCGGCGGAGATGCGGTCAGTCGTATTGGAGGAATACGGGCCGACCTTTGCATCCTGGGAATCAATGCCATTGACCGTGAGCATGGAGTGACGGATAATGACTGGGAGGTGGTACAGGTTAAAAAAGCAATGATCAAAGCAGCAAGAAAAGTCATTTGTGTGTCCATATCTGAGAAAATCGATAGCTGCCAGCCTTTTCAGATATGTGGATTACAGGAGATAGATACACTGGTGACAGAGCTTGACCCGCTGGATGACAAATTAAGCGGTTACAGGGATGAGGGCTTGGAGATCATATGAACATAATTTTGGGCTATCCCAATTGTACGCTAGAATAAGTATAAGTATGTTTTTAACCTTATTTACAGACCAAACCAACCGATCATGAAAAAAATGCTGCAATTGTTTCTGGCAGTGATGATGGTTTGCCTTGTACACGAAGCCCATAGTCAGGCGGGTACGGTACGGGGAACCATTTTATCCTCCAACAGTGAAGGTATTCCCAATGCGACCGTCAAGTTAAAGGGTTCGAATCTTACGACAGTCTCCGACAACAAAGGAAATTTCGCCATCCTGGCTTCGAAGGGCCAAATATTGGTGATTTCTTCCATTGGTTATGAGAATCGGGAGTATACCGTTTCTGACAACATGTCGCCTCGGATAACCCTCACTGGCGTGGACAACACCCTGAGTGAAGTGGTGGTCACGGCCATGGACATCAAGCGAAATCCCCGTGAGCTGGGATACTCCGTGCAAAAGGTCGATGGTGACGAGGTCAAGGAGACACAAAGGGAGAATTTCGTGAATGGTCTCGCCGGTCGCGTTGCGGGCCTCACCATCAATCCCACAGGAGGGGCCGCTGGAGCGTCCTCATCCATCGTCCTTCGCGGTTTCAATTCACTTTCTCTCAGCAACGAGCCCCTGTTCGTTGTGGATGGTGTGATCCTTGACAACACGACCATGAACCAAACGTCCAACGGAGGCAGCGGGTTGGGATTGGCATCAGACAGGGTCAACAGGGATAACGACTATACCAACAGGATAGCGGACATCAACCCGAACGATATTGCAACCGTCACGGTCCTCAAGGGTCCGGAAGCTACTGCGTTGTATGGTTCACAGGCGAGTTCCGGTGCGATCATCATCACGACGAAGAAGGCGAAGTCCAATAAATTCGCCCTTCAGTACGACAATTCCTTCAGGGTACAAAAGATCAATCGCTTCCCGGAGACTTATGAAGCATACGAGAACGGAACCAATGGCATTTATTCCCCGATCTTCAGTTATTTCGGTGCACCATATCCCGCTGACACCAAATTATTCAATAACAAAGAGATTTTCTTCCGAACAGGTTTGTCGCAGACGCACAATCTTGGTATGGATTTCGGTGTGAAGAATTCTATTTTTCGGATCTCCACTTCGATCTTCGATCAAAAGGGTGTCATTCCATCCAATGATTTCAAGCGGATAAACTTCAGGATTTCCAATACCACGAAGCTTTTCGGCGACAAGGTGGACATCACTCCTTCGCTGGCGTATATCCGCAGCGAAAATGACAAGGTTTTGCGCAGTGGCGGAGGTTTCATGATGGGCCTGCTCATCTGGCCCAATCAGGTTTCCGTGCTCAACTACGAAGATCCCGGAGGAGCCAAGTTGCCGGTTTTCAATGCTAATCCAAATGCGGACTATGACAATCCTCTTTGGAACGTGAAGAACAACCGCAGCAGGGATGTCACGGACAGGTACACTGCTTCCGTAGGCATCAACATACGCCCTACCGACTGGCTGAACATCTCCGGTAGATTTGGATACGACACATACAACATGAACGGTGGGACGATCTATCATCCCCAGTCATATTACCTTTCAAGAGCGCTTAACGGAGCACAGGATAATTACTGGAGAAAGTATTCCGGTTATAATCATACCATCACTGCTACCGCCCGTAAAAAGGTGGGCGACTTCAATTTTCGCCTCATGGTCGGAACGATGTGGCAGGACTATGAAACGCGCATGTTCGCGGTATCCGGCAATCAGCTGAAGAGCCCAAACAACATGGATAGCAGCAATACCCTTGAAAACACCCGTGTCAGGTTGTTGAGGAACAACTATGGAGAGTGGAATCAATCGATTCTCCGTCAGTTTGCATATTTCGGGGAGTTGGCCATGAACTGGAAGAACATGGTATTCGTCAACTACACCCATCGTTTTGAAGAAGCATCCACGCTCCCGAAGAAAAATAGGAGTTACAATTATCCCGGCGGTAGTTTGAGTCTGATCATGAGCGATCTGCTTCCGATGGTGAAGAAGGGAGATTTCCTCTCCTATTGGAAGATTCGCACATCACTTGCGGGTACGGCAAGGCTGAACTCTCCATATTCCACTCAGTCTGTGTTCGTGAATAACTTCGCGTCAGGTGGCGGTTTCTCGTATGGCTTCACCAATGCCAATCCGGATCTGGGTCCGGAGCGTCAACAGACCTACGAGATGGGTACTGAGTTCCGGTTCCTAAAAAACAGGATCGGTCTTGATGCCACATACTATAACACACTCAACAAGGGTCAGATCATCGAGAATTTCAGGCTCAGCTATGGTACTGGATTTGTGCTCAACACTCAGAATGCAGCGAGCACAAGGAATACCGGCATAGAGTTCGCCGCCGATGCCACGATCTACAGCAAACCCGATTTTAGTTGGAATGTCCGCCTGAATTTCAACAAGATGTGGAACAAGGTGATCGACATGCCCAAGAATGTGGCAGAGTATTACATCTCGGACACCTGGTTGTATGGCAATGCACGCGGAGGACTTGTCCTCAACGGACCGACCACATCGATCACTTCTTTCGGATATCTACGGAACACTGCGGGTCAGATACTGATCAATCCGCTCAACGGCTTGCCCGTGATAGAAGGGATTTTCAAGATCCGTGGAGACAGGAACCCTGACTTCACGCTTGGCACGCTCAACACGATGCGTTACAAATCATGGAGGTTGAGTTTCTTATGGAACCTGAAAGTCGGCGGAGATATCTTTAATGGTACCGAGATGTTCCTCACCCGCAGTGGTCGCAGTTTGCTCACGAAGGACCGCATGACACCGAGGGTGATAAGCGGTGTGCTGAATGATGGTCTGCAGAACACTGCGACGCCAACGCCAAACACCATTGCGGTGCTCCCATACTATAATGATGCCTATTACACCACGATTCCCGAGGAGGATTTCATCCAAAAAGATGTCAACTGGCTCAGGCTTCAGGATATCACCCTCAGTTACGGATTCACGCCACAATCTCTTCGGTATGTGAAAGGCTTCAAGACCCTTGAAGTGTTCATGACTGGCAATGATCTGATCCTCATCACCAACTACAGGGGTACGGACCCACAGGTCAATGGCAATACTGCAGGTTCACGTGGTGTCGGTGGTTTCGGATTCGATTATGGCACGCTGCCAACTCCGCTGGGCTTGAATTTCGGACTTAGGGCCGGTTTCTAAAACACAAAACATCAGCAACATGAAACAAAAAATATTCATCACCATCACACTCACAGCGTTCCTGCTCTCGATGAACAGTTGCGAGAAAAAGATCGATGAGGCTTTCGCCAATCCAAACGCCACTGTCAGGGTGCCCATCGAGACATTGCTACCCGGGATCGTCGGCAACTTCATGGGCAGTTCAGCCGCAGCGGGGTCTGCCTACGGACTTGCCAACGACGGCATAAACGTTGGTCGTTACATTCAATACTGGGCAGCCAATGGTGCCGGAAACCAATATGATCAGATGGGTGGCGCCACCGGAGCAAGTGACGTAATGGGTTCCATTTGGGCCATGCACTACTACGGTATGGGCCAGAATCTGAACAAGATGATCGACTGGGGCATAGAGGAGAAGAAATGGGATTATGTAGGTGTCGGACATGCCATTCGCGCATGGAGCTGGCTTGTGACGACCGAGATGTATGGAGAGATCATCATGACTGAAGCCTTCAATACGTCCCAACTCGTATTCAATTACAATACTCAGGAACAGGTATACGACACCGTTAGGATCATCGCCCGAATGGCATTGGATTATCTCAATAAAACCGGGGATGGCGTGAATCAGGCGAATCTTGCCAAAGGCGATGCGTACTTCTATCAGGGAGATGTCAACAAATGGAAGAAGTTCACCTATGCCGTTCTTGCCCGTTCGTTCCATCA